>NZ_NPJZ01000001.1:5057500-5282500 GCF_002245895.1 Rhodococcus sp. OK302 | reverse complement strand
GGGGTGAAAGGCCAATCAAACTCCGTGATAGCTGGTTCTCCCCGAAATGCATTTAGGTGCAGCGTCGCGTGTTTCTCACCGGAGGTAGAGCTACTGGATGGTCTAGGGGGCCTACAAGCTTACCGAAATCAGCCAAACTCCGAATGCCGGTGAGTGAGAGCGCGGCAGTGAGACTGCGGGCGATAAGGTTCGTAGTCGAGAGGGAAACAGCCCAGATCGCCAGCTAAGGTCCCTAAGCGTGTACTAAGTGGAAAAGGATGTGGGGTCGCGAAGACAACCAGGAGGTTGGCTTAGAAGCAGCCACCCTTGAAAGAGTGCGTAATAGCTCACTGGTCAAGTGATCCTGCGCCGACAATGTAGCGGGGCTCAAGTACACCACCGAAGCTGCGGCATTCACGCAATAGCCCCCATTGGACCCAAGGGTCTTCTGGCAGGTGTGTGGATGGGTAGGGGAGCGTCGTGTGGCCATGGAAGCGGCAGGGTGACCTAGCCGTGGAGGCCACACGAGTGAGAATGCAGGCATGAGTAGCGAAAGACGAGTGAGAAACTCGTCCGCCGAATGACCAAGGGTTCCTGGGCCAGGTTAATCCGCCCAGGGTGAGTCGGGACCTAAGACGAGGCCGACAGGCGTAGCCGATGGACAACGGGTTGATATTCCCGTACCCGTGTGAACGCGCCCATGATGAATCAGGAGTACTAACTGTCCTGAAGCCACGAGAAGACCTTCGGGTCTCGAGTTGGTGGATGCACGGGACCTTTCCTGGTAGTAGTCAAGCGATGGGGTGACGCAGGAAGGTAGCTGAGCCAGTCAGTGGTAATACTGGTGTAAGCGTGTAGGGCGTGACCTAGGCAAATCCGGGTCACATGAAGCCTGAGACGTGATGCGTAGCCGATTGAGGCGAATTCAGTGATCCTATGCTGCCGAGAAAAGCCTCTAGCGAGCTTTCACACGGCCCGTACCCCAAACCGACACAGGTGGTCAGGTAGAGAATACTAAGGCGATCGAGATAACTATGGTTAAGGAACTCGGCAAAATGCCCCCGTAACTTCGGGAGAAGGGGGGCCCTGTTTGGTGACGGAACTTGCTTCCTGAGCTGAGTGGGGCCGCAGAGACCAGTGAGAAGCGACTGTTTACTAAAAACACAGGTCCGTGCGAAGTCGTAAGACGATGTATACGGACTGACGCCTGCCCGGTGCTGGAAGGTTAAGAGGACCGGTTAGTCACTTCGGTGGCGAAGCTGAGAATTTAAGCCCCAGTAAACGGCGGTGGTAACTATAACCATCCTAAGGTAGCGAAATTCCTTGTCGGGTAAGTTCCGACCTGCACGAATGGCGTAACGACTTCTCAGCTGTCTCAACCGTAGACTCGGCGAAATTGCATTACGAGTAAAGATGCTCGTTACGCGCGGCAGGACGAAAAGACCCCGGGACCTTCACTACAGCTTGGTATTGGTGTTCGGTTCGGTTTGTGTAGGATAGGTGGGAGACTGTGAAGCGGTGACGCCAGTTACTGTGGAGTCGCTGTTGAAATACCACTCTGATCGAATTGGACCTCTAACCTCGGACCATGATCTGGTTCAGGGACAGTGCCTGGTGGGTAGTTTAACTGGGGCGGTTGCCTCCCAAAATGTAACGGAGGCGCCCAAAGGTTCCCTCAGCCTGGTTGGCAATCAGGTGTCGAGTGCAAGTGCACAAGGGAGCTTGACTGTGAGACTGACAGGTCGAGCAGGGACGAAAGTCGGGACTAGTGATCCGGCACCGGCAAGTGGAAGCGGTGTCGCTCAACGGATAAAAGGTACCCCGGGGATAACAGGCTGATCTTCCCCAAGAGTCCATATCGACGGGATGGTTTGGCACCTCGATGTCGGCTCGTCGCATCCTGGGGCTGGAGTAGGTCCCAAGGGTTGGGCTGTTCGCCCATTAAAGCGGCACGCGAGCTGGGTTTAGAACGTCGTGAGACAGTTCGGTCTCTATCCGCCGCGCGCGTAAGAAACTTGAGGAAGGCTGTCCCTAGTACGAGAGGACCGGGACGGACGAACCTCTGGTGTGCCAGTTGTTCCGCCAGGAGCACTGCTGGTTAGCTACGTTCGGAAGGGATAACCGCTGAAAGCATCTAAGCGGGAAGCCTGTTCCAAGATGAGGTTTCTCACCCCTTGAAGGGGGTAAGGCCCCCGGCAGACCACCGGGTTGATAGGCCAGAACTGGAAGTCCGGTAACGGATGTAGGTGACTGGTACTAATAGGCCGAGGACTTACCACAAAGAAGCTACGCGTCCACTGTGCGGTATCTGAAACAACACACAGATACCTTGAGAAACTTGTTTTCTCCATCCCCCAACACCATCAGTTTTGGTGTTGACGGGTGGTGGAACCGAGTGTCCAGGGTTGGTTACTGTGACAGTTTCATAGAGTTACGGCGGTCATAGCGAAGGGGAAACGCCCGGTCCCATTCCGAACCCGGAAGCTAAGCCCTTCAGCGCCGATGGTACTGCACTCGACAGGGTGTGGGAGAGTAGGACACCGCCGAACACAATTTACGATCAAGCCCCCAACCATTCGTGGTTGGGGGTTTTTCGTGTTCCGGGAACGGTAGTTTGCCGGGGGCTTGTCGGGGTGAACGTATCGCCCGCTCGATGGCCGGCGGATACGGTGGCGCCTATCCGGTGGTTGCCGGTGGTTGGACAGACAGAAAGATCCTCGCAGCTGATTGCTGCGAGGATCTTTCTGTCTGTCTCTAGGACTTGGGTGCGGCTCCGGCTCCGGCGTCGCTCAGGTGTAGGCACACCGGGCGGCAGATCGAAGGGCCGTGCTTACCAGGCATTCATGGTGTCGAGGATCTGACCTCGAGCCATCCACAGTTCAGCCGACCAGTTAGCCCACGAATGGATCCCTGAGGACGGAAAGCTGTATGTCGCCGGGATTCCCAGCGAGTTCAGACGCAGTTCGAATGAACGCGCATGAACCAGGGCGAGTAATTCCAGACCCATTCCTGTTGCCGTGTTCCAGTACTCGATTGGCGCCGAAGGTTGCTCGTACGGACCGGGGATACCGTTGGATGCCGAAATGTACATCGGCAATCCACGAAGCAACTCGGCATTGACGAAGGGATCGTTGCGAATCCAGCCAGATGACCATGGTGGACCCCACATGGAATCGACGTTGTACCGGCCGGCGTCGAGCATCGCCAAGCGGATCGCTTCGCGCATCCCCGGCCCGGAGATGTTGATGTACCCGGACAATGAACCCGCGAACTTGAACTGATCGCGATGATGTCCCGCGAGGTTCAATGCGGCGCTGCCACCCATCGACAAGCCAACTATTGCATTGTTGGTGGGCGAAACACCGTACCCAGCAAGGAAACTGGGGAGTTCTTGCGTGAGGAATGTTTCCCATTTGTAGGTGATCGGCTGAGCATTGAAGTTCGACGGTGCGTACCAGTCAGTGTAAAAACTAGACTCTCCGCCTACCGGCATCACCAATGTGATGTTGTCATTTCGATACTGATCGAACGCATTGGTCTCGAAACTCCAAGCATTGCTGTCGTTTCTCGCACGGAGACCATCGAGGAGATAGAGCGCGGCATTGCCGCCCCGTGCTGCCCACTGCACCTGAACCTTGATATTTCCCATCGAAGACGGCACCCACAACTCGTCGTACCCACCCCACGGTGCTGAATGCATCGGCGACACAGCACGCTCAGGAGCAGCGGACGCCACGGTGGGCCCGAATGTGCCGCCGAGAAGGAGCGTCGACACCAATGCCGCGAGGAGCACCCGCGCCCGTCGTGTTTTGGTTTCGGACAACGTGAATTTGATTCTCTGCAAGATTGTCTTTCCCCGAATCGGCGTCTGAAGACTCGCCGCGGTAAGTGCATCGTCGGTTCTACTGTCGATATGTTTGTCTCTTCGTGGGGCCTGCAGCGTTACAAAGTCGAGGTCATCGCAGCATTCGGAAATCTGACAAGCCGGACGAATCGTAGTGTCGCAAAACACAATTCAGAAGAATGTCTGGCTTGCTCACCGATCGGCGAAAGGTGCGAACGGCACGTTCGGTCTATCTGAGGCGCCGAGCGTACCGTTCGCTCGATGCGGGGTTTGCGGAGTGGGTTATGCGGAGGTGTTCGGGGCTTCCAGCGACGTGACGGGGACGGCAAGAACTGTTGGCTGGGTGCGGCCTCGAAGAACTATCGAATCTGCGGTGACCCAATGAGTACGTTCGGATTCCGAGGCGGAGGCAAGTGCCCGACCGGATGCTGCCACGTTGCCCGGAACATTCTTTGCCACTTCTGACAGGCGCGCTGCTTCGTTGACGGGATCACCGATCACGGTGTACTCGAATCGTTCACGCGCGCCGACATTTCCGGCAACTGCGATGCCTGAAGCAATCCCGATGCCGGCGCGGACCTCGGGGACCTCGGCGCACAGCCGAACTTGAACCTTCCGGGCGGCTGCGAGCGCGCAGCCGGCGTGATCGCCGATCCGAGTAGGCGCGCCGAAGATGGCGAGTGCCGCGTCACCTTCGAACTTGTTCACGAAACCACCGTGGGCGTCAACCTCGTCGACTATGACGTCGAAGAATCTGTTGAGCAGCGTGACGACGTCGGTGGGGGAGTTGGTTGCGGCGATAGTGGTGGAACCGATCACGTCGACAAAAAGGACGGATACGTCACGTTCCTCGCCGCCGAGTTCAGGGTTGCGTCGCATCGCATTGGCCGCAACCTCGTACCCGACGTGACGTCCGAACAGATCGCGGATCCGTTCGCGCTCTCGGAGCCCTTCGGCCATCCGATTGAAACCGGTTTGGAGCAAACCCAATTCGGTGCCGTCGTAGACGACTACCTGGGCGCTGAAGTCTCCATGCGTGACTTGCTCCATCCCTCGCCGGACAGATCGGATGGGTGCTGCTGCAGATCGAATGTTGATGTAGGTCAGCCCGAGTCCGACGCACAGAGTGATGCCGCCGATTACCAGAATCGAGATAGCCAAATCTTGCCACCGTGGCGGACGGATATAGCTGAAAATTGCGACGATCATCAGGCCGGCGACGGGGACGCCGCTGCCGAGCACCCAAATCAGGATGGTCCGACCGGTGAGTCCGAGAACGGCAGACTTGCGTGGTGCACCGGATTCGAGGGCGCGAGCCGCGATGGGTCGCAGCGCGAACTCGCTGAGGAGATAGCAGAATGCACAAGTCGTGATTCCACTGAAAGCTATGGTGAACAACACTTTTGGAATGGTATCGGCGTCGACGATTCCGTACAGGGTTGTGAAAGTGGCGAGAGCGACAGTCCAGAGAACGAGTTGAACTCGGGTGAGACGCCACGGTCCGCGCAGTGCCGCACGTTGGTTTTCCTCACGGGGAGGGGCGTCCTCCGTTGCCCATCGAAGATCGTGCATGAGGCGCTTGGTGCCCCACAGCAGTCCGACGATAAAAACGCACACGATGAAGACCGGAACGGCAATGAAGTTGATCAACGCGAACTCGGACCGCATGATGCTCGGGCCGGGGACAACGATTCCGATCAAGATGATGGCCAGACCGGCACCGATCAGGTTCGTGATCAGGAGCGGAGCGGTCAGGAGTAGCTGGACGCGGATACGTCGTCGGCGGGGGTTCTCGTCTGTGGATCCGAGCAACCACGACCCCAAGGGTGCGCTCGGGACATCGCTTCGCTGCATAGTGTGTCGAGAGTAGTCCAGGTGATCCTTTAGGGTGGTGCAGTGCGCCTAGTTATTGCTCGTTGCCGTGTTGACTACGTAGGTCGATTGACCTCCCACCTCCCGACCGCCCGACGCCTGTTGTTGGTCAAGGCAGACGGTTCGGTGAGCATCCATGCCGACGACCGGGCGTATAAACCGCTGAACTGGATGAGTCCTCCCTGCTGGTTGGTGGAGACCAGCGGGGACAACGACGACATCTTGTGGGTCGTGACGAACAAGGCCGGCGAGGAACTGAGGATCACCCTCGAGGAGATCGAGCATGATTCGTCGTACGAACTCGGTATTGATCCAGGATTGATCAAGGACGGCGTCGAAGCACACCTGCAGGAACTTCTGGCCGAGCACGTCGAAACCCTCGGGTCCGGTTACACCTTGGTACGACGCGAGTACATGACGGCAATCGGCCCGGTCGACCTTCTAGTTCGTGATGCGGACGGTGCGTCGGTGGCCGTCGAGATCAAACGTCGCGGCGAGATCGACGGCGTCGAACAGTTGACGCGCTATCTGGAACTGCTCAACCGCGATCCGTTGCTCGCTCCGGTCACGGGAGTGTTTGCAGCGCAACAGATCAAGCCGCAAGCCAAGACGCTTGCCAACGATCGAGGCATTCGTTGCCTGGTCCTCGACTACGAGGCGTTGCGAGGTACCGAAAGCACCGAGTTCCGGCTTTTCTGAGGCCGTTAGACTTCTTGACATGCCGCGCCGCAAACCTATTCCGAAGCAGACCCGTCGAACGGACAATCGACGTGGTCAGGATTCGGACGAGCCCAGGGGCGTTCTCTTCGGCGGATCAGTGGTTCGCGAAGAACCGGGTCCGGGCGGCGAATTGTTCATGGTGCGGCCAATTCCCGGCGCCAACGCTACGAAATTCTACCGGTGCCCTGGCTGTGACCATGACATCAGTCCTGGCGTCGCGCATGTCGTGACCTGGCCGTCGGAACCCGGCGGCGCTACCGAACGTCGGCACTGGCACACCGGATGCTGGTCAGGCCGCGGGACTCGCAGCCTGACCAGAAGGTGGTCCTGAAGTTCAGTTGCGGGACTGGGCTCGCTGCTCGACCGCACGGGTGTCGATCTCGGCGGTATTGGTTTCCTCGGCGTCGTCTCGGTCATCGAGTTCTTCGTCCGTCGAATTCGGCTCGTTGTACTCGTCTTCGTCGTAAGTAGGAGCGGCCGGTGCAGCCGGCGCCGAGGGCGCGTCGAGCAGTTCGCTCTCACGATTGACCGAGGCGAGCATCGCCGGTACGGAATCGAGTTGACCGCGAATTCCGAGGAGCTGCGCGAGGATTCGGCCACGCAGAACTCGCAGTTCTTCGGCAAGTTCCTTGGCGTGCGCAATCTTTCGCTCGGACTGGTCGGTTGCAGCCTGGAGTCGGCGCTGCGCTTCACGCGTGGCATCCGTCAAACGACGTTCCGCTTCGGCCTTGCTGGACGCCTCGAGGTCGTTGACTGCGGCGACAACCTTCGCACGTCGTTCCGACATCGAAATATCGAAATCTTCACGGATCTGGGTGCGCTTCGCCTCGGATTCGGCTGCGAGGCGATCACGTTCCGCTTGTGCGGCTTCGACGATTCGTGCAGCCTCGGTTCGGGCTTGGAGCATGGTCTGCTCGTGCATCGTTTCCATGGCATTACGACGGTCTTCGAGTTCCGCGATCAAGGTTTCGTAATGGCTGCGCAACCGCACGCCGTCCTGCTCGGCGATCGAGGTCATCTCCGCGGCGTCGGCGTCGGCCTTGGCGCGAACCTCGGACGCCTCGTCGGATGCAAGACGGAGCATGCGGCTGATGCGATCGCTCATGCCCTCCGCTGTGGTGGGCGGGACGGACAACCGGTCGACATCCTTGCGGAGGTCGTCGATGTCGTCGCGGGCGTCGTCCAACTGTTTGGCAAGGTCGCGGGCCTGGGACGCCGCGGCATCGCGGTCTGCCGCAGTGACCCGCAATTCGGCGTCGAACCGCTCGAAGTAGTTTCGTACCTCGTCGCGGTCGTATCCCTTCCGGGCGATCTGGAACGGAAGTTGGATGGAACCGCGGTCCTGCTCGTATGCCATGGCGATAATCTACCTGGCATACGTGCAGGAGTTTGGGCTGCTAGTGCGTCGCGGCCGGTTCGACCAGTTCGACGAGTACACCGCCGGCATCCTTGGGATGGATGAAGTTGATTCGAGAGTTGGCGGTGCCGCGGGTGGGAGCGTCGTACAGCAACCGAACGCCGCGCGCGCGGAGCTCCTCGGAGATGGCTTCGATGTCGGTGACGCGGTATGCGAGCTGCTGCAAGCCGGGGCCGCTGCGGCCGATGAACTTGGCGATGGTCGAGTTCTCGTCGAGGGGTGCGAGCAACTGAATTGCCGGTGCGCCCTCGGGTGAACCGATGACGGAGAGCATTGCCTCACGAACACCCTGAGCTTCGTTTACCTCTTCGTGAGTGGAGACCATGCCGAGGTGCTGGGTGTACCACGCGATTGCTACATCGAGATCGGGAACAGCAATTCCGACATGGTCGATGGCTACGACGAGATCGGAAGACAACGGTGCAAGAACGGGACTGGGGGACGTCTGTGTCATACCTTTCACGGTAGCGCTACCGTTTGAGTAGTACACGTCGGGATGTGACTTGACTCGTATGCCGCGTGCGCCTGATGCCTATGTCTCTTTTTGCAGCCGGAGGAAATCGTGACCAGTTCTGTGATTGTTGCCGGAGCCCGTACCCCGATGGGTCGACTCATGGGTTCCTTGAAGGACCTTTCCGGGTCCGATCTGGGCGGAATCGCCATCAAGGGCGCGCTGGAAAAATCAGGCGTTGCTCCGGAGCAGGTCGAGTACGTCATCATGGGCCAGGTTCTGACCGCCGGTGCCGGCCAGATGCCGGCTCGTCAGGCTGCCGTCGCAGCGGGAATCCCCATGAGCGTTCCGGCACTGAGCATCAACAAGGTGTGCCTGTCGGGTGTCGACGCCATCGCCCTGGCCGATCAGCTCATCCGCGCCGGTGAGTTCGAGGTTGTCGTTGCCGGTGGTCAGGAATCGATGAGCCGCGCACCGCACATGCTCGAGAAAAGCCGTGAAGGCTTCAAATACGGCGACGTCACCATGCGCGATCACATGGCCTACGACGGCCTGCACGACATCTTCACCGACCAGGCGATGGGTCTGCTGACCGAGCAGGTCAACCAGAAAGACGACAGTCACATCACCCGCGCGGAGCAGGATGCGTTTGCCGCGGCCTCACACCAGAACGCGGCCCGCGCGTGGAAGGACGGACTCTTCGACAACGAAGTTGTTCCGGTCTCCATCCCGCAGCGCAAGGGTGATCCCATGGTGTTCGCACAGGATGAGGGCATCCGCGCCGATACAACCGCCGAATCGCTTGGCAAGCTTCGTCCCGCATTCAGCAAGGACGGCACCATCACCGCCGGTTCGGCGTCGCCGATCTCCGACGGTGCTGCCGCTGTTGTCGTGATGAGCAAGGCCAAGGCCGAAGAACTCGGTTTGACGTGGATCGCCGAAATCGGTGCCCATGGCGTTGTCGCCGGACCGGACTCCACCTTGCAGTCGCAGCCGGCGCGGGCCATCGCCAAGGCCTGCGAAAAGGAAGGCATCGACCCCAAGGACCTCGACCTCGTCGAGATCAACGAAGCCTTCGCGGCAGTCGGAATCGCGTCGACGCGTGAGCTCGGGCTCGATCCTGCCAAGGTGAACGTCAACGGCGGCGCTATTGCCGTCGGGCACCCGCTCGGAATGTCCGGTGCGCGGATTGCTCTGCACTTGGCGCTCGAATTGCAGCGTCGCGGCGGCGGAATCGGTGCTGCGGCACTGTGCGGCGGCGGCGGACAGGGCGACGCTCTGATCGTGCGCGTACCGAAGGTCTAAATACACCCGAGCACATCTGTTTCGCTCTACGACGCCCCGTGGTTTTCCTCACACCACTACGGGGCGTCGTAGTTGTTCGGGCAGAATGGGCCCCATGGCGAACGTCTTCGATCTCAGCACCACCGCTAAGCGGTTCCGTTTCATCGCAATCCTGGAAGCATTCACTTGGGTTGGCTTGCTTATCGGCATGGCCTTCAAGTACCTCCCCGAAGACGGCAATGAAATCGGGGTCAAGATATTTGGACCCGTTCACGGGACAGTCTTCGTCATATATATCGTGATCGCATTCTGGACCGCCAAGAAGCTTTCATGGAAGAGGCGGACCCTCTTCTGGGCGCTGTTCGCAAGCGTCCCTCCCTTTGGGACCATCTTGTTCGAAGAGGGCGC
The DNA here is from genome assembly GCF_002245895.1 of Rhodococcus sp. OK302. Taxonomy (NCBI): domain Bacteria; kingdom Bacillati; phylum Actinomycetota; class Actinomycetes; order Mycobacteriales; family Nocardiaceae; genus Rhodococcus; species Rhodococcus sp. OK302. The sequence continues at coordinate 5,272,525 of NZ_NPJZ01000001.1, read as the reverse complement.
GCGATCCGGCCAGTCCGGTGACCTTGTCGTTGAGCCAGAGCGTGACACCGACGCCGCTCTCGTCTGAGCGAACCGGGCCTCTTCTTCGTAGGTTCGGCCAACTCGTGACAAACTGGAACGCGTGACTCGACCAGGATCCAGGCCCCCCGCGCGTTCGTCAGCAGTAGCAGCCGCCATGAGCGGCGCAGTCGACTTATCCGCTCTCAAAGAGCGGGCGACGGCTCCACCCCCGCGTAAGCCCAGCGGAGATGGGGCCGTTTCTGCGCTCCCGGGGACCGTCATCGACGTAAACGAAGTGAATTTCGAGTCGGAAGTTCTGGTCAAGTCGAGCCAGGTCCCCGTGATCGTCAACCTCGGCGGACGCGCCTACGAGCCGTCCGTCGTCTTCACCGAGGTGCTCGAGCGCTTTGCGGCGCAAGCCGGTGGCCAGTGGATTCTGGCTAACGTCGACGTCGATGTGAGCCCGCAGATCGCGCAGGCATTCGGCATCAAGTCGGTACCCACCGTTGTTGCCGTCGCGGCCGGTCAGCCGTTGGCCGATTTCGAAGGTGCGCAGCCCGAAGAACAGCTCAGTCAGTGGTTTGCCGCTGTTCTGCAAGCGACTGAAGGCAAGCTCAGCGGTCCCGTACCGGCCGCTGGTGAAGCGGATGAGCCCGAAGTCGAGGACCCTCGGTTCGTTGCAGCGGAAACAGCGCTCGATGCGGGTGATCTTGACGGCGCGATTGCGGCGTACCAGGTCATCCTCGACGAGGAGCCCACCAACGCCGAAGCACTCAACGCGGTTCGTCAGGTGAAGTTCATGGCTCGCGTCGAGAACACGGATCCGGATTCTGTCGCTGCCGCCGATGCTGATCCGTCAAATCTTGAACTGCAGTTTGCCGCCGCGGACAGAGAGATGTACGCGCAGAAGCCGGAGACCGCGTTTGCTCGCCTCATCGGTGTTGTCGCGCGGACGGCGGGCGACGACAAAGCCGCAGCCCGGACGCGACTTCTGGAACTGTTCGAGCTGTTCGATCCCGCCGAGCCGATGGTCATGGCAGCGCGTCGCAAGCTGGCTGCAGCGCTCTACTGAGCAACTCACTGCGACGGCCGCTACTCCGTATAGCGGCTATCGCAGGCCACCTGGCCACCGAGCACACCGGTCCGGAAGGCGTCGACACGTGCGAATCCACTCGGGACGGTGTCACCGTTGACATCACTGGCTGCGAGACCGTCTGTGAGTAGGCCGGAGACTGCTTCATCGAGGTCTCCGGGGGACAGTGTGACCTCAGCTCCCGAAGCCGCGGCATTGGTGGGGCTCAAGGCCGCGGTGATCACTCCGGACAGGCAAGCGGCGCGCAATGCGGTCTGCGGGGTGTCGAGGGACTGGCCCCGTTCCTTCTGCATGGCGAGGGTGTATCTCGACGCGAGCAGAACATACGCGTTGTAGTCGCCGGTGATGGTGGTCGGCATCAACTCGCGTCGGCCGACCCGTCCGGGAGTTCCGCGCTCAGCCAACTCGTCGACGCTGATTCCGATGGTGTTGGTGGCGGGGCAGAAGGACACAGGCTCGGTGGTCTTGGCATCCGTGCAGCCGGTGTCCGCGCCGTCGAAGGTCACGGTCGGAGGATTTTGCAGCTCGAAGATCGACTGAAAAGTTTTCAAGAACTCTTGCAGGGTGGATTCGGTGACGGGCAGCTCACCGGAATCGCTCTGTTCGCTGAACTGCTGGGGGAGATCGGCACGCCGGGATTCGATTTCGGCGTCGTCCATCTTGGCGCACGCACCGGGGCCGTCGGTGAATCCGATTTGGGTTGCGGTGACCCGCTCGAATGCGGACCCGTGGTGAGAATCGGGGTCGTTCGGGTCGTCGTCGCGGATGGCTACGGCAGAAGCGAGGACCTTGTTCAGTCCGTCGGAGGTATTCATCGTGAAGTGAGTCGCCTTGTCCTCGGCGACGTTGCGGAGGAAGGCACCGCCGAAGCAGTCGGCTTGCTGCTCACGCACCAAAGCTGCATCGGATCCGCCTTCGACAATGTCGGCTTTTCGTTGAATGGCGTGGCCGTACTCATGCGCGAAAATGAATGCGACGGCAACGTCGCCGAACTTTTCCTGAACCTCGGGCAAGAGAAGTTCTCGATCCCAGCCGATGGTGTGATCGAGACTGCAATACCCGGCGTTGATGAGATCTTTGGTGGACTCTTCGCAGAATTCCGGACCGTCGGGCTTGGTGGGATCCCAGGAGATCAGGGTATCGACGGGTTGGAACGGCTCGTTGAACAGTGCCGGATACTGGGTTTTCCAAAATGTCTCGATGTCGGTAACTGCGTTGGCCGCAAGCGCGTCGATGCGGCCACCATCCGTTCCGACGATGTCACGTTCGGCGTTGGGTGCCCCGGGGCGGAGTCCGCTGGGACCGGAGGACGCGTCGAGACCGGCCACTCGAAACGGATCGTGATAGATCGAGACCGCGTGACCGGTCGAGCCCTGCGAACAGCTGACCAGCAAGGCGGCAGTTGCCATCAATGACGAAGTGACTATTACTGCTCGCCGGCCAAACATCAACGCTCCAGACTGATCCATATCGCGCCGTTGGCGGGGAGGGCGACCGATGCTGACGCCGGCCGACCGTGCCACGACTGCGACGTCGCTGTGACCGCACCGAGGTTCCCCACACCGGAGCCGCCGTAGGACTCGGCATCGGTGTTGAGGATTTCGACCCATCGGCCGGGCTCAGGTAGCCCGACGCGGTAGCTCGAATGCTCGCTGCCCGAGAAGTTGAACAGGCACGCGACAATCGAACCGTCAGTACCGTAACGCAGAAAACTCAGGACGTTGTTCTCGGTGTCGTTGGCGTCGATCCAGGAGTAGCCACCGGGCGACGTATCGAGTGTCCACATTGCCGGATGTTGTCGGTAGGCGGAATTGAGGTCGCTGACGAGCTGCGTGACACCGCGATGGAGGGTGCCGGTGTGCGCGTCGTCGAGTTGCCACCAGTCGAGGCCGCGTTCCTCCGACCACTCCGCGGTCTGGCCGAATTCCTGGCCCATGAACAGAAGCTGCTTACCCGGGTGCGCCCACATGTAGGCGAGGAGCGAACGGAGGCCTGCTGCCTTGGCGAAATCGTTGCCGGGCATACGAGTCCACAAGGTGCCTTTGCCGTGCACGACTTCGTCATGGCTGACGGGGAGTAGATAGTTCTCACTCCACGCATACATCAGCGAGAACGTGATCTCGTGGTGGTGGTACGTCCGATGTACCGGATCGTGGCCGAGGAAGCCGAGGGTGTCGTGCATCCACCCCATGTTCCATTTCATGTTGAACCCGAGCCCACCGACATTGGTCGCACGCGTCACTCCCGGCCACGCGGTCGATTCTTCCGCGATGGTGACAACTCCGCGATGGTTCTTGTGGACTGTCGCATTCATTTCCTGAAGAAACGCAACGGCTTCGAGGTTCTCGCGACCACCGTGAATGTTGGGGGTCCAGCCGCCGACAGGCCGTGAGTAGTCGAGGTACAACATGGAGGCGACGGCGTCGACGCGCAGGCCGTCGATGTGGAATTCCTCGAGCCAGAACAATGCATTTGCGACGAGGAAGTTACGGACTTCCCGACGGCCGAAATCGAAAACGTATGTTCCCCAGTCGAGTTGCTCCCCTCGTTGAGGGTCGGCGTGTTCGTAGAGTGGCGTGCCGTCGAAACGGGCCAGGGCCCAGTCGTCCTTGGGGAAGTGTGCGGGAACCCAGTCCACCAGTACGCCGATCCCAGCGGCGTGCAGATGGTCGACGAACCAACGGAAGTCGTCGGGTGTCCCGAATCGAGCGGTGGGGGCGTAGTACGACGTCACCTGATATCCCCAGGACCCGCCGTAAGGATGCTCTGCGACGGGCAGCAATTCGACGTGTGTGAATCCGGTCTGCGTGACGTACTGCGCGAGTTGCTCGGCCATCTGCCGATAGTCGAGGCCGGGACGCCACGAACCGAGGTGCACCTCGTACACGCTCATCGGTGATTGGGCGGGGTCGAGACTCGCTCGGGCGTCGAGCCAGTCCTGATCTTCCCAGACATACGAACTCGTCGTGACCCGTGACGCCGTCGCCGGCGGTACTTCGGTTCCGAAGGCCATGGGATCGGCTTTGTCCTTCACGGACCCGTCATGTCCGTGAACGCGAAACTTGTACAGTTCTCCGGACGCGATATCGGGTAGGAACAGTTCCCAGACTCCCGTCGACCCGAGAACGCGCATGGGAGCGAATTGTCCACCCCAGCCGTCGAAGTCGCCGATAACGGTGACGCCGCGGGCGGCTGGAGCCCATACGGCAAAGGATGTTCCGGTGACAGTTCCATCGGGTGTTTCGTAGGTGCGCGGGTGCGCGCCCAGGACGTCCCACAGGCGTTCGTGTCGACCTTCGCCGAACAGGTGGAGATCGAGATCGCCGAGGGTGGGTAGGAATCGGTACGGATCGGCCACTACGACGGTATGTCCGCCGGGGTACGTGACCGAGTACCGGTAGTCGATCAGTTCCGCGTACGGGACCAGTGCTGCGAAAACTCCACCCGAAATATGTTGGAGTGGAAAAGTTTTCCCGCCGATGACAGCGCTGACGGCGTCGGCATGGGGACGAAGTGCCCGCAGAACTGTGCCACCCGCGTGTGGGTGCGCTCCGAGGAAGCTGTGCGGATCGTGGTGTTCACCGCGGGCCAGAAGGTCCAGATCGTGGGCGGCCGGTGCGATCCCGGCGGGCAACTTGTGTGCGGCCATCAATTTCCTCCGCGGTATGCCAACGACGTTCTGGCAGAGTAGGGAACAGGGGGTAGCGCGAGGATGTGCGCGACAGCACGCCACGGCTCGAGGCGGACGAAATTGGCTTGCCCCCAGTGGTATTGCTCGCCGGTCACTTCGTCGAGGACAGTCATCTGATCCTGCCATTCACGCCCGAGCGCCGGCATGTCCAGCCATACCGTGCCGTCTTCGGCGGCATAGGGATTGAGGTTGACGATCGTGAGAACGGCATCGCCGGTGATCGGATCGAACTTCGAATACGCGATCAGCGCGTCGTTATCGATGTGGTGGAAGTGCAGGTTGCGCAACTGTTGCAAGGCGGGGTGGGCGCGGCGAATGCGATTGAGTGCGGTGATCCACGGCTCGAGCGATTCACCTCGTGCTGCGGCTTCGGCGAATCGACGCGGACGAAGTTCGTACTTCTCCGAGTCCAGATATTCTTCGCTACCGGGCCGGACCGCTTGGTGCTCGAAGAGTTCGTACCCCGAGTAGACGCCCCACGTCGGTGCCAGTGTTGCCGCGAGAGCTGCTCGGAGCGCGAACATTCCGGGTCCGCCGTGTTGGAGCGACTCGTGCAGGATATCGGGAGTATTGACAAAGAGGTTGGGCCTGGCTTCGTCGGCCTTGGCGGCCAGCTCGTTTCCGAACTCCGTCAATTCCCACTTCGCGACACGCCACGTGAAGTACGTGTACGACTGCGTGAAACCTCGTCGGGCAAGGCCGTACATCCGAGCCGGCCGGGTGAATGCCTCGGCAAGGAAGAGGACGCCGGGGTCGGACTTCTTGACCTCCGAGATGAGCGTCTCCCAGAAGTTGGGTGGCTTGGTATGGGGGTTGTCGACCCGAAAGATCTTGACCCCGGCCTTGATCCAGTGTCGGACGACGCGCAGAATCTCCTTGTCCAGGCCGTCGGGGTCGATGTCGAAGTTGATCGGATAGATATCCTGGTACTTCTTGGGCGGATTCTCCGCGTAGGCGATGGTGCCGTCCGGGAGCACTGTGAACCACTCGGGATGCTTTGCGGCCCAGGGGTGATCGGGAGCGCATTGCAGAGCGAGATCGAGTGCCACTTCGAGTTCGAGCTTGCGGGCCTGCGCCACAAAGGCTTTGAAATCTTCGAGAGTGCCGAGCTCGGGGTGGACCGCGTCGTGCCCGCCCTCGGTAGATCCGATGGCCCACGGAGAACCGACGTCGCCGGGCTGTGTGGTGAGAGAGTTGTTGCGACCCTTACGGTTGATCTCGCCGATCGGGTGAATCGGCGGAAGGTAGACGACGTCGAAACCCATTGCGGCAATGCGCGGAAGATCTTCTGCGGAAGTCTTGAACGTCCCGTGCTTCGGCACTCCGTTCTCGTCCCAGCCCCCAGTGGAGCGCGGGAAGAACTCGTACCACGATCCGAACAGGGCCCGATGGCGGTCCACGAGAACGGGATGCGACTCTCCCTTGGTCACCAGTTCTCGGAGCGGATTGGCTCGGAGCAATTCCGCGACATCCGAGGCAAAAGCGGGCGCGACCCGGGCGGTCAGGGTCTGATCGCTACGCAACGATGCCGTCACAGCCTCCAGCCTCGAGCGATTGGCCCGGGGAAGTTCCTGGGCGGCTCGTTCGAAGAGTCGAGCACCGATTTCAAGATCGTTGGCAAGTTCTGCCGGGCCCTGTCCTACGGACAATTTCGCTTCGACGGCATGCTTCCAGGTTGCGACAGGATCGCTCCACGCTTCGATCCGAAATGTCCAGAGTCCTTCTACGGAAGGGACAAACACGGCATCGACGGTGTCTGGCTCCCCGCCAGGGTCCATCGTGATTCGCAGCGACTTGGTTCCGCGAGGACCACGGACGACAAGGGTCGCAGCGACGGCGTCGTGGCCCTCGCGCCAGACCGTCGCATGTACGGGAATCACTTCACCGACTACAGCCTTGGCTGGATAGTTACCCGAGATCGCGGGTATCGCGTCGTCGATACCGAGGCGTCCTGTCACGGGAAGCTCCATTTCTGATGGTGGAGTGTTACTGGTGTTGCCGAGTTCAACCGTAGTGGGTGTACCGGCATGTCGTCGCTTCCAGCGGACACGGTGCTTGTAAGGACACAGCCCGACCAACTCGACTAGGGTTCGCGGGGTGAAAGCCTTGCGTCGGTTCACTGTCCGAGCCCACCTGCCGGAGCGCCTTGCCGCGCTCGGCCCTCTGTCCACCAACTTGCGTTGGTCCTGGCATCCCGAGACACAGGATTTGTTCTCGCGCCTCGACCCGCAACTCTGGCAAGCGGTTCAGTTCGATCCCGTTCGCATGCTGGGTGAAGTGGACCCCGCGCGACTCGACGAACTGAGTGGCGACGCCGATTTCCTTCGTGACCTCGATACTGCGGCAGCCGATCTCGACAGTTACCTGAGCACTCCGCGCTGGTACCAGGCGCAGCAGGCCAAGGGTGTTTCGCTGGCCGGTGGAATCGCGTATTTCTCCATGGAGTTCGGCGTCAGCGAAGTCCTGCCCAACTATTCCGGTGGTCTCGGCATTTTGGCCGGCGACCATCTCAAGGCCGCGTCGGATCTCGGACTGCCGCTGATCGGTGTCGGTCTGCTCTATCGGTCCGGGTATTTCCGTCAGTCCTTGACGGCGGACGGGTGGCAGGCCGAGCACTACCCGCCTCATGATCCGCAGGGTTTGCCGCTTCGTTTGCTGACCGACGCCGGCCCGACATCAGGTGACGGGTCCCCGGTCATCATCCACGTGGCGATGCCGGGCGGGCGTGTGCTGCGCTCGCGGGTGTGGATCGCCCAGGTGGGCCGCGTTCCGCTGCTGCTTCTGGATTCCGATATCGCAGAGAACGACGCGGAGCTTCGGGGTGTCACCGATCGTCTGTACGGCGGCGATCAGGACCACCGCATCAAGCAGGAGATCCTGGCCGGAATCGGCGGCGTGCGTGCGGTTCGGGCGTACACCGCGGCCTACGGATTGCCGGATCCTGAGGTCTTCCATATGAACGAGGGCCACGCCGGGTTCCTGGGTATCGAACGAATTCGTGAACTTGTCACCACCAGCGGTCTCGATTTTGATTCGGCATTGGCTGCCGTGCGCGCCGCCACGGTCTTTACGACGCACACTCCGGTCCCGGCCGGGATCGACCGCTTTCCGGCCGATCTGGTTCGCCACTACTTCGGCGGCTCCAACGGGGAGAACGAGTCGACGCTGCTGCCGGGCCTGACGGTTGATCGCATCGTGGGCATGGGCCGCGAATCGGACCCGTCGATCTTCAACATGGCGCACATGGGGCTTCGTCTGGGCCAGCGCGCCAACGGTGTCTCCAAATTGCACGGCATCGTCAGCCGAGACATGTTCAACGGACTCTGGCCGGGATTCGACGCCGACGAGGTTCCGATCGGATCGGTGACCAACGGCGTCCACGCACCGACCTGGGCGGCACCGGAGTGGATGGACGTCGCGAGACGGATTGTCGGGCAGGAACAACTCGAAGAGGCTCGCGGCTGGGAGCGTCTGCAGGAGCTTTCGTCCACCGAATTGTGGAGCACGCGTAATGCGTTGCGCGGCAAGTTGGTCGACGAGGTGCGTCGACGCGTCCGGGCGTCGTGGATCGAGCGCGGCGCTACCGAAGCCGAACTCGGTTGGGTCGGTGGAGTTTTTGATCCCAACGTGTTGACGGTCGGATTTGCACGGCGGGTGCCGACATACAAGCGTCTGACCTTGATGCTGCGCGATCCTGATCGTCTGCGCGCGATGCTGCTCGACGAGAAGCGTCCCGTGCAGTTGGTAGTGGCTGGTAAATCGCACCCTGCCGACGACGGTGGCAAAGCACTCATCCAGCAGGTTGTTCGTTTCGCGGACGAGGCAGACGTGCGTCACCGCATCGTGTTCCTGCCCGATTACGACATGTCGATGGCGCGCTACCTCTACTGGGGTTGTGATGTGTGGCTGAACAATCCGCTGCGCCCGCTCGAGGCATGTGGAACGTCGGGCATGAAGTCTGCCCTCAACGGCGGACTCAACCTGTCGATCCGTGACGGGTGGTGGGACGAGATGTACGACGGTGAAAACGGCTGGGCAATACCGACCGCCGACGGAGTTCTGGACGACGTTCGGCGCGACGATCTCGAAGCCAGCGCGCTCTACGAACTGCTCGAACATGCAGTGCTGCCCACGTTCTACGATCGTGACACCCAGGATCTGCCGACGCGTTGGGTGGAGAAGGTTCGGCATACACTCGAGAATCTCGGGCCGAAGGTGTTGGCATCACGCATGGTTCGTGATTATGCGGTTCAGTACTACGCTCCGTCCGCGGAATCTGCGCGAGCCGTGGTGGCCGACAATTTTGCCGGGGCACGCGAGGTTGCGGAATTCCGTCGACGGATCGAATCGCAGTGGCCGTCGGTGAGCGTCGAGCAGGTGGACGGATCCGGATTGCCGGACACCCCGGAAATCGGCGCGACCATCTCGCTGAAGGCAAAGGTTCGTCTCGGTGGTCTGTCGGTCTCTGATGTCGAGGTACAGGCTGTGATCGGTCGGGTCAGTCCCGGTGAGGAACTCACCGACGTTGTGACGTTCCCGATGACACATTTCGGTTCCGAGGACGGTACCGAGGTGTTCGAAGCTGAAGTAGCGCTTCCGGTTTCGGGTTCGGTTGGGTACACGGTTCGAGTGCTTCCGCATCACCGGCTACTGGTGAATGCTTCGGAGCTCGGACTGGTGACTACGCCGGCTGGGTAGCTGATTCTGCCCCGGACCCAGTTGGGTTCGGGGCAGAACTGCGTCAGGCGCGCGAATCGACGCCCGTGTCAGGGCCGTGAATCACGGATTCGCGTCAGTGCCTTGCGGACAACCTCCGGCTTGGTCGTCTCCCAGAACGGCGGTAGCGATGCGCGCAGGTACCCCGCATAGCGGGCCGTCGCGAGACGCGGATCGAGTACGGCCACAACACCTTTGTCGTCGACACTGCGGAGCAGCCGGCCCACGCCCTGGGCCAGGAGCAGTGCCGCATGATTGGCCGAGACACTGAGAAAGCCGTTGCCGCCGTGGGACTCGATGGCCTGCTGGCGGGCCATCAGTAGTGGGTCGTCGGGACGCGGGAACGGAATCCGGTCCAGGATGACGAGACTCAGCGACGGACCGGGCACGTCGACGCCCTGCCACAGGGACAGTGTGCCGAACAGTGACGTTGCTTCGTCTTTGGCGAAGGCCTTGACGAGAGTGCCGGTGGAGTCGTCGCCCTGACACAGGATTGGGGTGTCGAGTCGCTCGCGCATCGCTTCGGACGCAGCTTTTGCGGCCCGCATCGAGGAGAACAGTCCGAGGGTGCGCCCACCCGCAGCTTCGACGAGTTCGGCGATCTCGTCGAGATAGACCGGAGCCAAGCCGTCGCGTCCGGGCGTCGGGAGGTGTCGGGCGATGTAAATGATTCCGGCCTTGGCGTGGTCGAACGGTGAACCGACGTCGAGGGAGTTCCAGCGGAATGTCGAAGCGTCCGAGGGTGCTTCGGTGCCGACGGCGGTTCCGGAATCGGGGCGAACCGACGACTGCGACGGTAGGCCCCAGTTGACGGCGAGACCGTCGAACGAACCGCCGACGGTGAGCGTTGCAGATGTCAAGACCACCGTTGACTCGGCGAACAAGCGCTGGCGCAGTAGGCCGCCCACGGACAGGGGAGCCATGCGGACCGATCGGCGGACGTTGCCCCGGAACTCGTCGGAGGACAGCCAGACAACGTCTTTGCGCTTCGCGGGGTCGGGTTCGTCGAAGGCGGTGAGGACGCGGACGGCGCTGTCGTGAATGTCGTCCACCGAGGAGAGTGCTGCGTTGCGGGCGGCAGCGGCTTCGGGGTCGGCGGCCATCATGCCGGGCTTGGCCGGACCGATGGCAGTGCGGAGCGACCAGGCGGCATCGCGGATTGCGGCCAGGGCCGGAGCGGCGCCGTCGGGCAGCGACTCCCAGCGTCCGGGGCGAAGCTCCTCGAGGAGGCCGGCCCAGCCTTCGCCGGCAGCTTCGAGGCGATCGGCATCCTGTTCCTCGACGATCTTTCCGCAACGACGCGCGGCAGCGCTGATTGAGGACGCAGTGAGTTCAGCGGTCGCGACGCCGGTGACGCGGTCGACTAATTCGTGGGCCTCGTCGATGACGACGACATCATGTTCCGGCAGGATCTGGATGCCGGAGATGGCGTCGATAGCGAGCATCGCGTGGTTGGTGACCACAACATCGGCCTTGGACGCTTCGACGCGAGCACGCTCGGCAAAGCAGTCTTCGCCCACCGGGCACTGGTTCTTTCCGATGCACTCACGGGACGTCACACTGACCTGTCGCCAAGCCTGATCGGAGACGCCGGGAACCAGTTCGTCGCGGTCGCCGGTATCGGTGTCGGACGACCACTCGGTGAGACGGACCACTTCACGGCCCAGACGCGAGACAGTGAACGGATCGAACAATTCGTCCTCGGGCGGCTGCTCGGACGCTCCGGTATGAATCTTGTTCATGCACAGGTAGTTGTTGCGGCCCTTCAGAATTGCGAACTCCGCGCGTCGCCCGAGCGGCTTCTTCAGTGCGTCGGCGAGGCGGGGGAGATCACGATCCACCAACTGCCGCTGCAGCGCGATGGTGGCCGTCGAGACAACGACGGTGCGCCCGGACTCGACGGCGTGACGCAAACTCGGCACCAGGTAAGCCAGCGACTTACCGGTGCCCGTGCCGGCCTGGACGGCCAGATGCTCGCCGGTATCGATCGAATGCGCTACCGCCGACGCCATAGTGAGCTGGCTGGTCCGCTCGGCGCCGCCCAGAGACTGCACCGCCGCTCGGAGCAGTTCGGGGACATTCGGAAGTTGATCGGCCACCCAAGCAGGTTAGTGGATCCCTACGTCAGAAATGCCGACGCTGTGGGAAGGAGCATTCTCGTCGCGGCCTGTGAGCTGCACTCCGGCGGCCTGCATCTGCGCTATCGCGGCCTCGATGGTGGCCGGTGCCACACCGGCGGTCAGGGGAAGGATCACTGTGGTGCCGAAGCCGGCACGCACTGAATCGAGCGCAGTGGCCTTCACACAATGATCTGTCGCGATACCGATCACGTCGACGTCGGTGATGTCGTGGGCGCGCAACCACTGCTCCAACGTGGTGCCGTCCTCGGCAAAACCTTCGAACCCCGAGTAGGCCGCGCTGTACGCGCCCTTGGAGAACACGGCAGAACCCGCAACAGTCGCATCGAACGCGGGGTGGAATTCCGCGCCGTCGGTACCCACCACGCAGTGCGCCGGCCACGTGTCGACGTAATCGGGATCCTCGGAGAAATGAGTGCCCGGATCGATGTGGAAATCCCGGGTCGCGGCGACGGCGTCGTACTCGTGAGAGTCGACAAAATCGTTGATCGCAGCGGCAACGCCAGCGCCGCCGTCGACTGCGAGTGTCCCGCCTTCACAGAAATCGTTCTGTACGTCGACGACGATCAAGGCACGCGCAGACATCACTGACCTCCGACAAATCGGACGGGTACCGCGGAGTCTCCGCGAGAGAGCTTCAAGCCCTCCCACGGGAGGCTGACGAGTCCGGCCTTCACAACAGCTCGACTGTCCTCGAGGGTCGGGACGCCGTCGACGGTCTTGCCGCCGCGTACGAGCGGAATCATCAGTTCCGTAGCGCCCTCGGCCGCCGAGACGGGAGACGGAGCGTCGGCGGGGTAGATGACTTCTTCGACGATCGTTCCGGTCGGTCGCGCGACGCGCAGGGCCTTCTTTGCGCCGCCGCGCGACGCCTTGTTGGTGCTGCGCTTCTCGACGGGGATTCCCTCGACCTCGACGAGCTTGTAGACCATGCCCGCAGTGGGAGCGCCCGAGCCGACAACGAGGGAGGTGCCGACGCCGTAGACGTCGACGGGTTCGGCGCGCAGGGCAGCGATCGCGTACTCGTCGAGATCGCCCGAGACGACGATGCGGGTTTTGGTGGCACCGAGGTCGTCGAGTTGGCGACGCACCTGACGGGCGATCACCCCGAGGTCGCCGGAGTCGATGCGCACTCCACCGAGTTCGGTGCCGGCCACGGCGATAGCGGTTTTCACGCCTTCGGTGATGTCGTAGGTGTCGACCAGCAGGGTGGTCGAGACACCGAGCGCATTGACCTGAGCGCGGAATGCCGCAGCCTCGTCGGTTCCGTTTTCGGTGGTGTGCAGGAGGGTGAACGCGTGAGCACTGGTGCCGGCGCCGGGAACACCGTGGCGGCGGACGGCCTCGAGGTTGGAGGTGGCGTCGAACCCTGCCAGGTACGCGGCGCGGGACGCTGCGACGGCAGCCTGCTCATGGGTGCGGCGTGAACCCATCTCGATCATCCGGCGATTGTCGGCGGCACTGACCATGCGTGCTGCGGCCGATGCGATGGCGCTGTCGTGGTTGAGGATCGAGAGGATCAGCGTTTCGAGCAATACGCATTCCGCGAACGTTCCGCGGACCGAGAGGATGGGTGAGCCGGGGAAGTAGAAGTCGCCTTCGCGGTAACCGTCGATGTCGCCCGAGAATCGGTAGTTGCGCAGCCACTCGACCGTCGCGTCGTCCAGGAACTTCGAGACGACCGCCAGTTCGGGTTCACCGAAGCGGAAATGCTCCAGCGCACCCAGCACACGCTCGGTGCCGGCAACAACACCGTAGCGGCGACCGTCGGGGAGTCTGCGAGCAAAGACCTCGAAACTGCAGGTACGGAATGCAGATCCGTCGGCAAGCGCGGCCGAGAGCATGGTGAGCTCGTACTGGTCGGTGAGCAGTGCGGTACTCGCCGCAGTGTCAGGACGATCGGAATTTTGCGTAGGCACGCACACAACTCTAAGCGGGAGAGTGTGTGGGTGGGTGTTGTCACCCGGTATCGCGTCGTACCCTGGAGACATGGTTTCCGGCGGCGCGACAGTTCCCACGACCGCCTCGGCGCGCGTCTCGATGAAGGGTGCGACGGTGTCTTCACCGCGTGCGGTGCCCGAGCAGTCGGAGGCTGTCGCGACTATAGAAGCCGTCGATCGGCCCTGGGTGACCATCGTCTGGGACGACCCGGTCAACCTGATGCATTACGTCGCCTACATTTTTCAGAAGCTGTTCGGCTACAGCAAGGCCAAGGCCAACGATCTGATGATGAAGGTCCATTCGGAGGGCAAGGCCGTCGTCTCCAGTGGTTCCCGCGACAAGATGGAAGCCGACGTTCGGCGCCTCCACGCGGCTGGTCTCTGGGCCACGATGCAACGCGAAGACACGTAAGTCTCGTTTACTTTCAATAAATTTCGACCCGATGACAGATGGGAGTCCGACGCGTGCGGACGTGGAGCAGGAAGAATTCACTTTCCGGAGTGAAGTTCAGATCCGAGATGGACGCTCACGAAGCAGCGGTCCTTCGTTCGCTGGTCGAGTCGGTGATCGGACTGTTGGACGAACGCGAATCGTCGGCTCCGCAGGACGAACTTGCCGCGCTCACCGGACTGCGAACCGGGAATTCGGAGTCCCCGGACAATCCGGTGCTGGCACGGTTGCTTCCCGATTTTCATCGGCCGGACCCCGACAAGGTCTCGCCCGATCCGGACGATCTCGACGACGCCGGCGCCAACGTCAACGGTGCCTTGCGGAGTTTGCACGAGCCCGAGATCATCGACGCCAAGAAAGCGTCGGGTCGCGCGCTGTTGGCTTCGCTGCCCGAAACGGGTGGCAAAATTCTGTTGACGCAGGAACAAGCCGACGCGTGGTTATCGGCGCTCAATGACGTACGCCTGGCTCTCGGAACCAATTTGGGGATCGATGCGGATACGCCGGAAAGTTTGGATCCCGACGATCCGCGGGCGCCTCATCTGGACGTGTATCACTGGTTGACGTGGATGCAGGATTCGCTCGTTCAGGCGCTCATGCCGTGACTGCGACGACCATCGGCCCCACGGATTCGTTGACCGACGTCGTCGGAATTTCGGTAGGTCACCATCACCGACTCGACGACAATGTAACCCTGGGAACCGGGTCCGCGACGGGTTGCACCGTAGTCCTCGCGCCGGCCGGAGTGGTTGCGGGCGTTGATGTTCGCGGCGGCGGACCCGGCACCCGGGAAACGGATCTGCTGGATCCGAGCCATTCGGTTCAGCAAGTCAACGCAGTGTTGCTGACCGGCGGTAGTGCCTACGGTTTGGCAGCCGCCGACGGCGTGATGCGGTGGCTCGAAGAACACGGCCACGGAATCGCGATGGGCGCGCCGGGTCAGGTGGTTCCCATCGTGCCGGGCGCTGTGATCTTCGATCTTCCGGTGGGGGACTGGACGATTCGGCCCGACGCCGATTTCGGTTTCCTGGCCGCGGATACGGCGTCGAGCGAATGTGCGACCGGCACTGTGGGCGCCGGCGTCGGGGCTCGCGCCGGCGCGATCAAAGGTGGAGTCGGCACTGCCAGCGTCGTGATTGCCGACGGACCGGCTGAGGGGACAACGGTTTCGGCGTTGATCGTCGCAAACCCGGTGGGGTCTGTGTTCGATCCGCGAACCGGCTTGCCGTGGGGCGTCGGATCCGACGGTGCCGAGTCTTTCGGACTACGTCTGCCGGTGCCGTCCGAACTTGACGCCGCCAATGCCGTCGCAGCCAAGGGGACGGTTCTCAACACCACTATCGGGGTTGTTGCTACCGATGCGGCGATTACCAAGGCCGGTTGCCGACGCGTCGCCGTCGCCGGACACGACGGTTTGGCTCGGGCCATCCGGCCGGCCCACTCGCCACTCGACGGTGACACGATTTTTGCCCTTGCGACCGGAACCCACGTCCCGGAATTCGAGATCGCGGTGCCGGCCGCTTTTCCGGCGGATCTGCCCATCCTCGACGCGGTGTGTGCGGCTGCCGCTCAGGTTGTGGAGCGGGCAATCGTCAAGGCAATTCTGGACGCGACCGCGGTTGCGGGCATTCCCAGTTATCGAGACTTGTTCCCGTCAGCGTTCGTTTAGCTCCTCCCTACGACCCAAGCCCGCGACGGTAATCTCGAAGTAGACACACCTACTGTGAGGACGCCCGCGATGACGATGGATTTCAACAGTCCGGATTTCGGTGCCCGGACACCCGTTCCCACATCGAAACCCCCGTCGGTGTGGAAGCAGTCGGCCGTGCTGATCGGCGGATTTGTCCTGGCGTTGTATGTCATCGAAATTGTGGACGCCATTTCCGGGCAGCACATCCAAAATGCCGGAGTCACACCTCGCACTTTGGACGGACTCTGGGGCATTCTCTTTGCACCGGTGCTTCACGACGACTGGGCGCACCTGATTGCGAACACAATTCCGGTGCTGATTCTCGGCTATCTCGTACTCGTCTCGGGGATTTCCCGTGGGCTGGAGGCAACCGGGATCATCTGGGTGGTCGGGGGCGTCGGAACGTGGCTTTTTGCCGGGGCGAATTCGAATCACGTCGGGGCATCCGTACTCATCTTCGGTTGGGTCACGTACCTCTTGGTTCGAGGATTCTTCACACGAAGTTTCACTCAGATCCTGATCGGGGTTGTTGTCTTCGTGATCTACGGCGGAGTGCTGTGGGGCGTGTTGCCCAGTGATCCGCAGGTTTCGTGGCAGGGGCACTTGTTCGGCGCGATTGGTGGCGTCGTGGCTGCGTGGGCACTTGCGTCAGGTGATCGAACCAAGCGGGCCGGCGCTGTAACTTCGGCCTGACCAGGCACTTTCGATACGGACGTGGGTCACACCCGTCGGCGGGTGTGACTTCGACTCGCAAAAACGGACGGGAGCTTTTTTGTTCGTGGGTAGACGTGGCAGCATGACCCGTATGCGCATGACCGTCCTGGGGTGTTCCGGCAGCGTCTCGGGGCCGGATTCACCGGCTTCGGGCTACTTGCTCACGGCGCCGGGTACCCCGCCGCTCGTCATAGATTTCGGCCCCGGAGTGCTGGGCGCTCTGCAACGTTACGCAGACCCCGGCGAGGCGACGATCCTGCTCTCGCATCTGCACGCCGATCATTGTCTCGACATGCCGAGCCTGCTCGTGTGGCGTCGCTACCATCCCAATCGGCCCGAAGGTCGCGCACTGGTTTACGGCCCGACTGATACCGCCTGCCGGATCGGGACTTCGTCCGCAGAATGTGCCGGAGAAATCGATGACATCTCCGACACCATCGACTTGAGATTGTGGGCCGAGAACGAGCCCGTCACCTTCGGTGAACTGACCGTCGTTCCGAGCCGGATGAACCATCCTCCCGAGGCCTACGGATTCCGAGTTACCGATGCTGCCGGGAAGGTTCTCGTCTACACCGGCGACACCGGAATGTGCGACAACGTCGTCGAACTTGCCCGAGGCGCCGACGTGTTGCTGTCCGAGGCGTCGTGGACCGACAGTCCTGATCGCCCCGCGGGCATTCATCTGTCGGGAAAGGAAGCCGGCCGCGTCGCCGCTCTGGCCGGTGTGAAGGAACTTCTCCTGACGCACATCCCGCCATGGACGTCCCGCGAGGACGTCATCGCCGAAGCGAAATCCGAATTCTCGGGACCGGTACACGCGGTCTCCGCAGGAAGTGTGTACGACATCTGACAGCTGGCCTGCGAGGGACGCTAGGCTCACGAAGGTGACTACACGAGAAGACGGCAGGGCGGACGACGAACTCCGCACGATCAAAATCACCCGCGGGTTCACCAGCCATCCGGCAGGCTCGGTATTGGTCGAGTTCGGGAACACCCGTGTGATGTGTACCGCAAGCGTTCAGGAAGGTGTTCCGCGGTGGCGCAAGGGGTCTGGGCTCGGCTGGCTCACCGCGGAATATGCAATGCTCCCCGCTGCGACACATACGCGCAGTGGACGTGAATCCGTCAAAGGCAAGGTCGGCGGCCGCACCCAGGAAATCAGCCGACTCATCGGTCGATCACTGCGCGCGTGCATCGACCTCGCGGCAATCGGTGAGAACACCATCGCCTTGGACTGCGACGTACTTCAGGCCGACGGCGGAACCCGTACCGCCGCAATCACGGGCGCGTACGTCGCACTGGTCGACGCGGTCACCTACCTGCGTGCCGCCGACCTCTTGAGCGATCCCCAACCGATCTCGTGTGGCATCGCGGCAGTCAGCGTCGGAGTTGTCGACGGGCGTGTGCGATTGGATCTGCCCTACGAGGAAGATTCGCGCGCCGAGGTCGATATGAATGTCGTCGCGACCGACACCGGAACTCTGGTCGAGATCCAGGGCACGGGTGAGGGTGCGACCTTCCCTCGTTCGACTCTCGACAAACTGCTGGACTCCGCACTGGCCGGATGCGAGCAGATATTCGAAATTCAGAAGCTCGCGTTGGCCGAGCCCTACCCGGGTGTACTGCCCGAACCCAAGAACCCGGAACCCAAGAAGAAATTCGGTGCCTGAGCTGTGACTGTCCGAGTGCTGGTTGCCAGCCGAAACGCAAAGAAATTGAAAGAACTCCACCGGGTGCTCGACGCCGCGGGAGTACGCGGCATCGACCTCGTCGGACTCGACGAAGTGCCGCCGTTCCCGGAAGCTCCGGAGACAGGTGCAACGTTCGAAGAGAACGCACTCGCGAAGGCTCGCGATGGTGCTGCCGCTACCGGAATGCCGTGCATTGCAGATGATTCCGGTGTCGAGATCGACGCACTCAACGCAATGCCGGGAGTGTTGTCGGCCCGCTGGTCGGGAACCCACGGTGACGACGGCGCCAACACCGCGCTCGTCCTCGCACAATTGGGCGACGTACCGGATGAGCGTCGCGGAGCGGCATTCGTTTCCGCCTGTGCGCTCGTGATTCCCGGCGGCGACGAGACGGTGGTGCGCGGTGAATGGCGCGGAGTCATCGGCCACGAACCTGCCGGCGACGGAGGGTTCGGTTACGACCCGATCTTCCGCCCCGACGGCGATACCCGCGCCGCTGCGGAATTGACGCCGGCCGAGAAGGACGCGGCTTCACACCGGGGAAGGGCCCTAGTTCAGTTGGTTCCGGCGTTAGCAGCGCTCGCAGGCTGAGCCCACGTACGACGAAGGCCCGTCAGCGCAATTGCGCTGACGGGCCTTCGTTTTGGTCGAGTCAGAGGTTGTAGTCGTTCTTGACCTGAACCGTCCGCTTGTGTTCGACGTAGAACGAAAGGAACGGAATCGTTCCGGCAAGGAGCGTACCCACAGTGCGCATGGCGGGCCATCGGACCTTGACTGCAAGATCGAGTGTGACGATCAGATAGACGAAGTACACCCAGCCGTGAACAACTGCGATCCACGTCGGCAGGTTTTCGACGCCGAAGATGTACTTGGCGACAACCTCAGCGGTAAGCACCAACAACCAGATGCCAGTCGCGTACGCGAGGACGCGGTACCGCAAAAGTGCGGAACGGACCTTCGTCTGCTTGGCTTCATCGACTGCAGGGACAGCGATGTTCGCTTCCTGACCGGTACTCACGTAGTGCTCCTATCGGGCTCGCGAGCGGCGAGCTGCGCAAGGTAGTCGTTGTATTCGAGCATTTGGCGAGCCTCGGGATCATCGACGTCACGTTCGACGTCGTCGAGCTCAGCCTTGGGGCGCTGCGGAAGCAGGTCAGCCGGGATCTCGCGAGGCTCGGCGGCCAACTCTTCGGCAGCAGCCTCTTCCGGATCGACATCCTCGAGTTGCACGAACTTGCGGTATGCGTACACCACAAATGCCGCGAACAGCGGCCACTGCAAGGCATAACCGAGGTTCTGGCCAGTACCGCCCACAGCCTCGAAACGCTCCCACTGCCACCAGCCGAGCGCCAAGCAGCCAGCGGCTGACACAAGAACCAGCGCAATCAGCGCAGGTCGGCGTTTCGTAGCGTTCTTAGGCACACTAAGACGGTACCTGACATGTATTGTGCCGCGCCCTGCGATCTCCGACACTGTGTCGTAGTTGCCGTGCCACGGCGTGTCGTAGAGGCGTGCAGGTTTCCGGTTTCGGAGCAACGGGAAACCCCACATCACCCCTACACAGTGACGGTGCGCAGTGACCCCAGTAGTTACAGAACTCGTTCCCTCGCGGCCCTATCCGAAGCGGCACGGGATCAAGGGTTCGTTCCTCTATTCCGCTGCCACCACCACCGACCCCAAGCAGTTGGGCGTGATGTACCTGGTCACGTCGTTCGCATTCTTCATGTTCGGCGGATTGATGGCTCTGTTGATCCGGACCGAACTCGCCGTTCCGGGCCTCCAGTTTCTCTCGACTGAGCAGTACAACCAGCTCTTCACCATGCATGGCACTATCATGCTGCTGCTGTACGCGACGCCGATCGTCTTCGGTTTCGCGAACTACATTCTGCCGCTGCAAATCGGTGCGCCGGACGTGGCGTTTCCGCGACTGAATGCGTTGAGCTACTGGCTCTACCTGTTCGGTGCGCTCATCACCGTCTCGGGTTTTCTCACACCGGGCGGGGCCGCCGATTTCGGCTGGACCGGATATTCCCCATTGACCAACGCGCTGCATTCGCCCGGCGTCGGTGCCGACCTGTGGATTATGGGGTTGGTGTTGGCCGGCGTCGGGACCATCCTCGGTGGGGTCAACATGATCACCACAGTCATCTGCCTGCGCGCACCCGGAATGACGATGTTCCGGATGCCGATCTTCACCTGGAATGTGTTCATGACAATGATCCTGGTGTTGCTGGCGTTCCCAATTCTGACCGCAGCGCTGATGGGACTGCTCGTGGACCGACACCTCGGCGGTCATATCTTCGATCCCGCAAATGGTGGTGCGATCTTGTGGCAGCACTTGTTCTGGTTCTTCGGGCATCCCGAGGTGTACATCGTGGCGATACCGTTCTTCGGCATCGTGTCGGAGATATTTCCGGTCTTCTCCCGCAAACCGATCTTCGGATACCTCGGGCTGATCTACGCGACCATCGCCATTACCGCTCTCTCGGCGGCGGTCTGGGCCCATCACATGTATGCCACGGGATCTGTTCTGCTGCCCTTCTTTTCGATGATGACCTTCCTCATCGCCGTGCCGACCGGAGTGAAATTTTTCAACTGGATCGGCACGATGTGGAAGGGGCAGTTGACCTTCGAATCGCCGATGCTGTTCTCGATCGGCTTTCTGGTCACCTTCCTCTTCGGTGGCCTTTCCGGCGTAATTCTGGCGAGTCCGCCACTCGACTTCCACGTCACCGATTCGTATTTTCTCGTAGCGCACTTCCACTACGTTCTCTTCGGAACCATCGTCTTCGCGAGCTACGCCGGGATCTACTTCTGGTTTCCGAAAATGACCGGACGATTCATGAACGAACGTCTCGGCAAATGGCATTTCTGGACGACCTTCGTCGGTTTCCATATGACGTTTCTGGTCCAACATTGGCTCGGCGCCGAAGGTATGCCGCGTCGGTATGCGGATTACCTGCCGTCGGATGGATTCACCACCCTGAACTCCATCTCCACGATCGGTTCGTTTGTCCTCGGGGCGTCGCTGTTGCCCTTTGTCTGGAACGTTTTCACGTCCTATCGATACGGGGAGGTTGTGACGGTCGACGACCCGTGGGGGTTCGGCAATTCACTCGAATGGGCAACCACCTGTCCGCCGCCGCGGCACAACTTCATCGAACTACCCCGAATTCGCAGCGAACGACCAGCGTTCGAACTGCACTACCCACATATGGTTGAACGGATGAGAGCAGAAGAGCACGCCGGTAGAAGGCCGCCGAGAAAAACAGGTGAACCCAACCTTTCGGCGGGCCCACCTGCTGTGAGTTCTTGAATCGAACTCTTTCTTGTGCGCGAGGGGGGACTTGAACCCCCACGTCCTGAGACACTGGAACCTAAATCCAGCGCGTCTGCCAATTCCGCCACTCGCGCGCGGAATTCAAAGGATACGCGACTGCAGTACCTGCCGCAGTCACCACCCTGGCATAGCGGACTCGGCACCCACTCGAATAGCGAAACCCCAGATCAAGCCGATTCGGCGAGGACGACCGCCACGACAGGTTTTGATTGTCGTCGAGGTTGCTCGGCAGTGCGTTGATACCGCCAGGCCGCGTGGGTCAGGGTTGAGATTGATACGCCCAGTTCGTGGGCCACTGCCGTCAGAAGTGCCGTCGCGTCCACGGTGCTCAGTTGTTCCTCGCTCCCGACTGCTTCGGTGGCGAACCGCGTCAGTAGGTCGAGTGAATCCGGTGTGAGTGTGCCGGAAAGGAACAGCAGCAGTTCGAAGGTGCGCACTCCCAGTCCGGGAACGGAAATGACGGCGTCTCGATGTGCGTCGGTGTCGCTGATGTCATTGCTGCCGGTGCATTCCGCTGTGATCAGTGCAGCAGCAGCGCGGGCAGCGCCCTCGGCTTTGGTGGAGTAATTGCCCGGCACTCGCTGACGGTTGCCGAGGATGGTCGCCAGTTCGTCTCCGCGGTCTGCGAAAGCTGCGAGTGCGGCTAGATCGTCGAGCGGCGTACTCGACTGGCGGTAGTCCCGCCATTTCGCAATGACGGCCCGGACGCCGGTGGAGGGCGTCCCGTAGGCGGCGCGAGCCGAGAAGATCGCGTCGAGAATTGCGGCTTCTGCTTCCTGTGGCCAGCCGTCGTTCCAATGTGGCCAGGCGGCGAGTGGTAGCTCGCTTTCGATGAAGCTGACGACTGTCTGTGTGTTGGTGATACCCATAATTTCTCCCCCCAGAGAATGTGGTCCGAATGGACGCGCTCAACGTAGCGAAGGGGTACGACAGGTTTTGCCGTAGAACGCACGGGACGCGCCAACCGTCAAGAGGGTCACGAATTGGTAACAATAAATATGAGGGGTTCCTCAGGTTTGTGGAAATGCAAGTAACAGTCCCTGGCAGGGGCTTTGTGACCTACTCGCGAGTCACTTTCTCGGCATGCGGTGAGGAAGATCACCGCCGGGAAAGTCCAGTAATCCGCCCCGCTGGCAAACGTGAGGAAATCCTCATGATCCTGTGCAAACCTTGTTGTGCACGGAGGCCTTGATCATGCCGATTTTTTCGGTGGATACGCGAGCAATTCGCCCCGGGCAGGACACTGCAAATCCCACCTCGCCGCAGAGGTGACCAGGAGAGGACGTACGCGTGACGATCGATGACACGACACCTACAGGAAACGGACGCGACTCGAAGGACGGACGCCGCGTTGGCGTCGACGGGGGAGTTTCTCGCACGACCAGCAAAGGTGCCCTCGTCGATTCACTGAACAACGGACTCCCGTACGCGGTTGCGTTCGGTGGGCAGGGTGCTCCGTGGCTCAGCACGCTCGAAGAACTCAGCCGCGACAACGGTCTCGAGCCGGTTCTGACCGATCTGGTCAACGATGCAGCTGCGCGCCTCGCTCCCGTTGCTCAGGATCTCGTGGTTGTGCGCCCGATCGGTTTCGATCCGATCGCGTGGATGCTCGAAGCCGAGATCGTGGACGAAGAAGAAGGTGAGAAGCCGGCAGGACCGTCTGCTGCAGCACTCACCGCGGCACCAGTTTCACTTCCCGGTGTGTTCCTCACGCAGCTTGCGGCGTTGCGTGCGCTCACTGCGCAGGGTCTCGATACCGCCGTTCATGCGCCCGTTTCTGTCATCGGCCACTCGCAGGGCGTTCTTGCGACCGCTGCCGTTGCCGCTCGTGGAAACGACGACGGGGAACTTCTGGCCGTCGCACAGCTCGTCGGTGCTGCAGCCAGCCTGGTCGGACGTCGCCGCGGAATCATCGCGAGTGCCGCCGGCAAGCCGATGGTTGCAGTATCCAACGTCGATCCCGAGCGACTGGCCGCTGTAGTTGCCGAACTGGCCGAGACCACGACGCCCGACCGCGCAGCTGTTCTCGCCATCCGTAACGGCCGCCGCCGCGTTGTCCTCGCCGGACCTCCCGCTCAGCTTGCGCGTGTTCAGGAACGCTGCGAGCAGATCGAAGCTGAAGAAGCGCGTGAACGCGAAGGCAAGAAGCGTGGCGGTTCGGTATTCGCGCCGTCCTTCGACCCGCTCGATACCGAGATCGGCTTCCACCACCCGGCACTTGCCGACGCCATCGACCTGGTCGGTAGCTGGGCAATCCGCTGCGGCCTGGACGCAGATCGCGCCCGCGCACTCGCGCAGGCAGTGCTCGTCGATCCGGTCGACTGGGTACAGGAAGTTGATGGCGCCATCGAGGCCGGCGCACAGTGGATCCTCGATCTCGGACCGAGTGACCAGCTGACCCGCATGACGGCGTCGTCGCTGCGCGGACAGGGCATCGGCATCATCGCTGCTGCCACTCGCGGCGGACACCGCAACCTGCTCACTCCCGGTGCTACGCCTGAGGTCTCACGTTCGTGGACCGAATTCGCGCCCAAGCCGGTTACGTTGCCCGGTGGACGCATCGGCGTCGAGACCGCCTTCACGAAGCTGACCGGTCGCTCGCCGATCCTGCTCGCCGGCATGACGCCGACGACAGTCGACGCCAAGATCGTTGCTGCCGCAGCAAACGCCGGCCACTGGGCCGAGCTCGCCGGTGGTGGCCAGGTCACCGAAGAAATCTTCGAAGACCGTGTCGCAGAACTGAAGATGCTGCTCGAACCGGGCCGCGCGATCCAGTTCAACTCCCTCTTCCTCGACCCGTACCTGTGGAAGCTGCAGCTCGGTGGCAAGCGCCTCGTGCAGCGCGCTCGCACCGCCGGTGCACCCATCGACGGTGTCATCGTCACCGCCGGAATCCCGGAACTCGAAGAGGCAGTTGCCCTTATCGACGAGCTCTCCGAAATCGGCATCACCAACATCGCGTTCAAGCCCGGCACCGTGGCGCAGATCCGCTCCGTGATCCGCATTGCCAACGAGGTTCCGAACTTCCCGGTCATCGTCCATATCGAAGGCGGCCGCGCCGGCGGACACCACTCGTGGGAAGACCTCGACGACCTGCTTCTCGACACCTACGCCGAACTGCGTGCGCGTCCGAACCTGGTCATCTGCGTCGGCGGCGGCATCGGAACACCCGAGCGCGCAGCTGATTACCTGACCGGCCGTTGGTCGGCCGCAGCCGGCTTCCCGGCAATGCCCGTCGACGGCATCCTCGTCGGAACCGCTGCCATGGCAACGCTCGAGGCAACCACCTCGCCCGAGGTCAAGCAGCTTCTGGTCGACACACCGGGTACCCCGGACTGGGTCGGCGCCGGCACTGCCGAAGGCGGAATGGCTTCGGGCCGTAGCCAACTCGGTGCCGACATTCACGAGATCGACAATGCCGCTTCGCGCACCGGACGCCTCCTCGACGAGGTCGCCGGTGATTCCGACGCCGTTGCCGAGCGTCGTGACGAAATCATTGCCGCGCTCAACGTCACGGCCAAGCCGTACTTCGGTGACGTCGAGACAATGACGTACGCGCAGTGGTTGCGTCGTTACCTCGAGCTGACCGTCGGCATCGATGCTGCCAAGGAATTCGACTGCGGCGCAGACCTGCAGGACGCAATTGCCGAGGCAACGTCGAGCCCGTGGCTCGATATCAGCTGGCGTGCACGCTTCGGCGAAATGCTGCAGCGCGCCGAGGCTCGTCTGCACCCGGTCGACCGTGGCCCCATCCCGACCCTGTTCGCTGACGCTGCAACGCTCGAGCGTCCCGAGGCTGCGATCTGCGCTCTGCAGGCGTCGTACCCGGACTACAACACCACGGTTCTGCACCCGGCCGACATCTCGTTCTTCATCTCCCTGTGCAAGACGCCGGGCAAGCCCGTCAACTTCGTACCGGTTGTCGACGGCGACGTACGTCGCTGGTGGCGTAGCGATTCCCTGTGGCAGGCACACGATCCGCGGTACACCGCCGATCAGGTCTGCGTCATCCCCGGAACTGTTGCCGTTGCCGGCATCACCGAGGTCGACGAGCCCGTCGGCGCCCTGCTCGATCGCTTCGAGAAGGCCACGTACGACGAGTTGGTCGCTGCCGGAACAACTCCGGTGACCCTCGCGAGCCGTCGTCACCAGGATGCCGCTCCCGGACTGCTCGACGCTGTTCTCTCGGCACCAGATCTCCAGTGGGCCGGTCGTCTGACCCAGAACCCGGTCCGTCGCCTCGGCGATCTCGATCAGTGGTCCGCTCAGTCGGCAGAAAAGGCTGTTCACGGCACTACCGGTGCGAGCCTGACCGTCGTCGACGAGGCGCACGTTCTGCTTTCGGTTCCGTTGGTGGCAGACAAGTCCGTTGACATCACCATCACCATCCCGGCATCCGTCGTCGACGGTGGCGCTCCGGTTGTCACCGAGGCCGATGCCGAAGCTGCGATGTCCGCACTCCTGGCAGTTGCTGCCGGACAGGAACTTCCGACCGTCAAGAACGGCACGGCGCGCGTCAATGTCGCGTGGGTTCCCGATCGCATCGCCGATCATGCCGGTGTCACCGGTTCCGGTCTGCCCGCGTCGCTGAGCGTCAGTGGTAAGGCTGTTCCGGACGTCGTCGTCGGAGCTTGCTGGCCTGCTGTCTTCGCCGTGCTCGGCGCAGCCAAGCTCGACAGTCTCTCCGTCATCGAAGGCATGCTCGATCTGGTTCACCTGGATCACACCGTCGAACTTGTCGGTGAGCTGCCCTCCGAGACAAGCATTCTTGTTGTCAACGCCGAGGTTGCTTCGGTTCTCGATACCGACCTCGGTCGTGTTGTCGAGGTCAAGGTCGAGGTTGGCGCCATGCTCGGTGAGGGCCTCGACGCCCCCGCCGTGGTCACCATGACCGAGCGCTTCGCCATCCGTGGACGCACCGGCGCCGGCGAACTCGCCGACCCGGCACGCGCCGGCGGATCGATCACCGACGCTGCCATCGACACCCCGCGTCGTCGTCGCCGTGACGCCAAGATCCTGGCTCCGGTCAGCATGGGCGCTTTCGCCCAGGTCTCCGGTGACCACAACCCGATCCACACGTCCGACAACGCCGCACTGTTGGCCGGCCTCGGAAGCCCGATCGTGCACGGCATGTGGCTTTCCGCTGCAGCCCAGCAGGTTGTCACCGCAGTCGATCCCAGCGAAACCCGCACTCCGCCGCGTCGTCTGACCGCGTGGACCGCTCGCTTCCTCGGCATGGTTCGCCCCGGCGCCACGATCGACGTTCGTGTCGATCGGGTCGGCATCGATCAGGGTGCCGAAATCGTCGAGGTCGGTTGCCGCATCGACGGCGAACTCGTCATGGTCGCCACGGGACGCACCGCCGCCCCGAAGACTGTCTACGCGTTCCCCGGTCAGGGCATCCAGCGTCCGGGCATGGGCCTCGACGCCCGTGCTCGCTCCAAGGCTGCTCGTGAGATCTGGGATCGTGCCGACAAGCACACCCGTAAGGCTCTCGGATTCTCCATTCTTGCTGTGGTGCGCGACAACCCGGTGATCGTCAAGGCTCGCGGTGTCGAGCACAAGCATCCCGACGGTGTTCTGCACCTGACGCAGTTCACTCAGGTCGCGATGGCGGTTCTCGGTGTTGCCCAGGTTGCAGAACTGCGTGAGTCGGGCGCCTTCGTCGAGGGTGCACTGCTGGCCGGTCACTCGGTCGGTGAGTACAACGCTCTCGCAGCCGTCGCCGGAGTTCTGCCTCTCGAGGCTGTGCTCGAAGTTGTGTTCCAGCGTGGTTCGGCCATGCATGCTCTGGTGCCGCGCGACGAGGCTGGTCGTTCCAACTACCGCCTTTCCGCAATCCGTCCCTCGCAGATCGGCGTTGCCGACGAGGATCTGAAGGACTTCGTCGATTCGGTTGCTGCCGCGTCGAGCGAATACCTCGAGATCGTCAACCTGAACCTGCGTGGCTCGCAGTACGCGATCGCCGGCACCATCGCCGGTCTCGAGGCTCTCGAGAAGGAAATCGACATCCGCCGTGCTGCTTTCGGTGGCAAGCGCGCCTACATCCAGATCCCGGGCATCGACGTTCCGTTCCACTCCACGGTTTTGCGTGGCGGTGTAGACGATTTCCGTCGCGTCCTTCTGGATCTGCTTCCGCAGGACATCGATCCGGCCATCCTGATCGGCCGCTACATCCCGAACCTGGTTCCCAAGCCGTTCTCGCTGCGACGTGAGTTCGTGCAGGAGATCGCCGATCTGGTTCCGTCCGAGCCACTTCAGGCGGTGCTCGCAGATTTCGACAATGCCGCGAAGCATCCTTCTGATCTGGCACGCACCATCCTCAGTGAATTGTTGGCCTGGCAGTTCGCCAGCCCGGTTCGCTGGATCGAGACGCAGGATCTGCTCTTCGCCGACGAAGCTGACGGCGGTCTCGGAGTCGAGCGCTTCATCGAAATCGGTTTGGGCGCAGTCCCGACCGTCGCGAACCTTGCGTCGCAGACCCTCAAGCTGCCGGGCCGCTTCGGTTACCCGGTCGAGGTCCTGAACATCGAGCGTGAAGCCGGAATCGTTTACGGCACGGACGTCGATCCGGCTGTCGACGACGATGACGACGTGGAAGCACCCGCTGCTGCTGCTCCGACTGCCGCCGCCGCTCCGGCTGCTGCTGCCGCTCCGGTCGCCACATCCAGCGGGCCGCGTCCGGACGATCTCACCTTCAAGGCGCCTGACGCCACCAAGGTTCTGATCAGCCTCTGGACCAAGCTGCGTCCCGATCAGGTCGGCCCTGCTGACACGATAGAGGCACTGTGCGACGGAGTTTCCTCACGTCGTAACCAGCTCCTCGTCGACCTCGGCTCCGAGCTTTCTCTCGGCGCCATCGACGGTGCGGCAGATGCGGACATGGGCTCGCTCGGCGCCACCGTCGACAAGTTGGCTCGTACG
Source organism: Rhodococcus sp. OK302 (assembly GCF_002245895.1). NCBI lineage: Bacteria > Bacillati > Actinomycetota > Actinomycetes > Mycobacteriales > Nocardiaceae > Rhodococcus > Rhodococcus sp. OK302. The sequence continues at coordinate 5,244,137 of NZ_NPJZ01000001.1, read as the reverse complement.
TACAAGCCGTTCGGACCGGTTCTTTCCGATTCGATCAACGATCACCTCCGCAAGGTCTTCGGACCTTCGGGCAAGCGCCCCGGCTACATTGCCGACCGTGTCAAGAAGGTTTGGGAGCTGGGCGACGGCTGGGCACATCACGTCACCGCAGCGGTTGCGCTCGGTACTCGTGACGGCGCCAGCATCCGCGGCGGCGACCTCGGTGGACTGAGCTCCGGCGCACTTGCCGACGCAGCAGCTGTGGACGCTGTCATCGACAGCGCTGTGGCTTCGGTCGGCGCGGCTCGCGGCGTCAGTGTTGCTCTGCCGGCTACCGGCGGCGGCAGCGGCGGAACCGTCGACGCAGCAGCCCTCGGCGAATTCACCGAGAACATCACAGGCCGTAACGGCGTTCTGGCTTCGGCTGCACGCCTCGTGCTCGAGCAGCTCGGCCTCAATGAAGAAGCTGCTGTCGCAACGGTCGAAGACACCGAACTGGTCGATCTCGTATCGGCTGAGCTCGGTTCCGACTGGCCGCGTCTGGTTGCTCCGGCATTCGACGCCCAGAAGGCAGTTCTGCTCGACGACCGTTGGGCAAGTGCGCGTGAGGATCTGGCCCGCATCTGGCTCGGCAGCGAAACACTGTCGGTCGAGAACTTCATCGGATCGGGTTCCACCGTTGCCGCCCAGGCGAAGTGGTGGGCTACCCGCGCAACCGACGAAGGCCGCACGACGCTGGCCGAGGTCTACACCCGCATCGCTGACGCCGCTGTCACCGCCGAGTCGGACGCACCCGAATGGGCCGGCGAGGTCGCAGTCGTGACCGGCGCCAGCAAGGGCTCCATCGCTGCATCGGTCACCGGCAAGCTCCTGGCCGGCGGCGCAACGGTATTCGTCACCACCTCACGTCTGGACGGCAAGCGTCTCGGCTTCTACCGCGACCTGTACCGCGAAAACGCTCGCGCCGGTGCTGCCCTCTGGGTGGTTCCCGCCAACATGGCGTCGTACACGGACGTCGATGCACTGATCGACTGGATCGGCAACGACGCCACCGAAAATGCCGGTGGCGCAAAGAAGCTGATCAAGCCGGCCATGACGCCGACGATGCTGTTCCCGTTCGCGGCTCCTCGCGTCGGCGGCGAGCTTTCCGACGCCGGTGCTCGCGCCGAAATGGAAATGCGCGTACTCCTGTGGTCGGTGGAGCGCCTGATCGGTGGTCTGTCGAAGATCGGCTACGACAGCGATGTCGACACGCACCTGCACGTAGTTCTGCCCGGTTCACCGAACCGCGGAACGTTCGGTGGCGACGGCGCTTACGGTGAGGCCAAGGCTTCACTGATCGCTGTGGTCAACCGTTGGAAGGCCGAGCGCAACTGGGCCGAGCGAGTCACGTTGGCACACGCCATCATCGGTTGGGTCCGCGGAACCGGCCTGATGGGCCACAACGACCCGATCGTCGACGCTGTCGAAGCTGCCGGTGTCCGCACCTGGTCCACCCAGGAAATGGCGACCGAACTGCTGAAGACGGCTACCGCCGAGTCGCGTCGTAGCGCTGCGAAGGCACCGCTCGAAATCGACTTGACCGGTGGACTTTCCGAGGCGAACCTCGATCTGGGTGCTTTGGCTCGCGAAGCTGCCGACGTTGCAGAACTGGCGGAGGCAGTGGACGAAGCCGTCGACGAGAGCAGCATCCTGGCACTGCCGGCGCCCGCTCGAATCGATGCCACGATCAAGGCTCCGAGCTGGCCCGAACTCGACACCAATCCTTCGGACCTCGTGGTCATCGTCGGCGCCGGCGAGCTCGGCCCCTACGGTTCCTCGCGTACCCGCTTCGAGATGGAGGTCGACGAGCAGCTTTCTGCCGCCGGCGTTCTGGAGCTTGCGTGGAACACCGGACTGATCGTCTGGGAGAACGACCCCAAGGCAGGTTGGTACGACGTCGAATCCGGTGACCTGGTGCCCGAGGCGGAAATCGCCGACAAGTACCACGACACCGTCGTCGAGCGTTGCGGCATCCGTCGCTACGTCGACGAAGGCCACATGATCGACAACACCGCGCCGCTGCTTACTTCTGTGTTCCTGGACAAGGATCTGAGCTTCGTGGTCGGCAGTGAGGCAGAGGCGCAGGCCTTCGTCGAGTCCGATCCCGAGAACACCGTGGCGTCGGTTTCTGCCGAGTCCGGTGACTGGACGGTCACGCGCCGCGCCGGCACCGAGATCCGCGTCCCGCGCAAGATGAAGCTGACCCGCAGTGTGGGCGGCCAGATTCCGACCAACTTCGACGTCACCAAGTGGGGCATCCCCGCTGACATGGCAGGTTCGGTCGACCGCGTCGGACTCTGGAACATCGTTGCAACGGTGGACGCATTCCTCACGGGCGGCTTCACTCCGAGTGAACTGCTCCGCTGGGTTCACCCGAGCTTGGTTGCCAACACGCAGGGCACCGGCATGGGCGGCATGACGTCCATGAGGAGTCTGTACATCGACACGTTGCTCGGCGAGAACCGCCCCAACGACATCCTGCAGGAAGCACTGCCGAATGTTATTGCGGCGCACGTCGTTCAGTCGTACGTCGGCGGCTACGGCTCGATGGTTCACCCCGTCGCAGCCTGCGCTACCGCTGCAGTGTCGGTCGAAGAAGGCGTCGACAAGATCCGTTTGGGCAAGGCCACGCTGGTTGTTGCCGGCGGCTTCGACGACTTGAGCGCGGAAGGCATCATCGGCTTCGGTGACATGTCGGCCACGGCCAAGACGTCCGACATGCACGCCAAGGGCATCGAGGATCGCCGCTTCTCGCGGGCCAACGATCGCCGACGTGGTGGCTTCGTCGAGTCTGCCGGTGGCGGCACGATCCTGCTCGCTCGTGGTGACCTGGCACTGGAAATGGGCTTGCCCGTTCTCGGCGTCGTCGCCTGGGCCGGTTCGTTTGCCGACGGTGTCCACACCTCGATCCCGGCTCCGGGAATCGGCGCGCTGGGTGCCGGACGCGGCGGTCCGGATTCGCAGCTCGCTCTGTCACTGAACGCTCTGGGTGTTACCGCAGACGACATCGCGGTCATCTCCAAGCACGACACCTCCACTGCCGCCAACGATCCCAACGAGGCGGAACTGCACGAGCGCCTCGCCGGAGCACTGGGACGCAGTGAAGGTGCCCCGATGTTCGTCGTCTCGCAGAAGAGCCTGACCGGACACGCCAAGGGTGGTGCCGCAGCCTTCCAGCTGATCGGTCTCTGCCAGGTGCTGGGCCAGGGCGTCATCCCGCCGAACCGCAGCCTCGACTGCGTCGACGACAAGATGGCCGAGTTCGAACACCTCGTGTGGGCACGTCAGCCGCTCAAGTTCGGTGAGCAGCTTCCGCTGCGCGCCGGCCTGCTGACCAGCCTCGGCTTCGGTCACGTCTCCGGACTGATCGCGGTTGTCCACCCGCAGGCATTTGTCGAGTCGGTACCGGTCGCCAAGCGTGAGGCGTACCTTGCCGCCGCGCAGCAGCGCACCATCGACGGTCAGCGTCGCCTCGCCAAGGCGATGTGCGGCGGCGACAGCCTCTACGAGCGTCCCGCAGATCGTCGCCTCGGCGCCGACGGAACGCCCGCGAAGGCATCGCGTCAGCTCGAAGCGGACATGCTCCTGAGTGAGGATGCACGCCTGGGCGCCGACGATCGTTACCGCTCGAACCTGCCCGGCTGCAAGTAGCAATAACGGCATGGGAGTTCTGGGTATCGGCTTCGACCTCGTCGCGGTGTCGGAGTTTGCCGAGCAGCTGAAACGGCCGGGAACGGCTATGCTCGACAACTTCACACCGGGCGAGCGTCGGGACGCCAATACCCGGAGTTCCGATCCGGCAAGACATTTCGCCGCCCGGTGGGCTGCGAAGGAAGCAGTGATCAAAGCTTGGTCCACTGCTCTCTTCGCCAGCCCACCGGTGCTGGGGGAGATGATTCACAATCAGATCGAAGTGGTCTCCGACGCGTGGGGGCGTCCCAGCATCAGGTTGCGCGGCGACGTCGCACAACACCTCACCGACGTGAAGATCCACATTTCACTGACGCACGACGGAGACATGGCCGGCGCATTCGCCGTCATCGAATCGCTCTGACGAGTGGATTAATCGTCGTCGTGGGTGCCAAGACCCTTCGTACGGGATTCCTTCTCCGCAACCTGTAGGTAGGCGCCCATGAGGCGTTTGAGTTCCACAACCGCGTCGGCGTGGCTCTGACCGTCCTGAACCGAGAAGTTCAACATCGAATACACCACGTGTACAAGCACTTCCGCCATCATCATGCGGCGGTCGCGAGGGGAGCGTGGTGTCAGTGGCCCGAGCATTTTGGCGACTGTCTCCGCGAACTGCTTCTCGTGGATGACTCCCGTTGCCCGGGTAGACGGCGTCGACTGCATTGCCAGCCACACCTCACGGCGCGAGGGATCCGACGTCCAGAGACCAGCCATGTGGTCGACGAAGCTGTTGAGGAAACGCAGCCAATCCAGTGACGGCACTTCGCCGCCGAACTGAGCCAGCTCGTGCTGGACGCCGACCAGGTCCTGACGGTTCAATTCGCACACGATGACGTACTTGTTGGCAAAGAACTGATACAGCGTCCCGATGGGGACGTCGGCGCGCGCCGCGACCTCTTCGCACGTGAACGATTCGAAACCGACATCGGTGAGCAGATCCCGAGACGCGGCGAGAAGAGCGTCGAATTTGCGTTGGCTTCGTTCCTGCGTCGGGCGCTTACGCGGAAGCAGTTCCTGAGGTTCCTCATGGTGCGAATTCTCGAGTGCTGGGTCCGGCCGTCGACGTACGCGACTGCGGGTGGATGGCTGCACGGCTTCGAGGCTATCGGGGTTTGTCGCAGAATTTGGTACTTGTGGAATATCCGAGGTCATCGAGTGATCACCTGCCCGACGGCAGACGCGAGAATTGCGCTGCGTCGCTGCGAGTGCTCGAAATCCCACGACGTTGCCACACTCCGATTCTAGGTGACCAAGTGTCCAACTGATGAGAGGGTTGCTGATCGGTGATTCGGGCACACTGAAAAGTGTCATGACGGAGAGGGAGAAGATGACCGAACATTTGCGCGCTGTGGTGTCCACGCTCATGCCCCGTGCCCGAGAAGACCTGACAACGCTGGTGGCTTTGCGATCCGTTGCTGACGCGCGGCAGTTCCCGCCGGAGGAATGCGCGAGTGCGGCGCAGTGGGTTCTGGAAGCTTTCCGAGAGCAAGGATTTGCCGACGTCGAATCGATCGAGACTTCGGACGGTTCCGCTGCGGTCATCGGCTTTCGGCCCGGCCCGGCGGATGCCCCGACGGTTCTCCTCTACTGCCACTACGACGTTCAGCCGCCGGGAAGCGAAGAACTTTGGGAATCGCCACCTTTCACGCTGACCGAGCGGGCGGGACGCTGGTATGGGCGCGGGGCGTCGGACTGCAAAGGCAACGTGGTGATGCATCTGACGGCCTTGCGGGCACTCGCTGCTGCCGGTCTCGAACCAACTGTCGGTGTGAGAATCGTCGCCGAAGGATCGGAAGAGATGGGCACCGGCGGCCTCGAGGATTTGCTCCGGGATCGGCCGGAACTCTTTGCTGCCGACATGATATTGATCGGGGATACGGGCAACACCGAGGTCGGGGCGCCGACGATCACGACGACCCTACGCGGCATGGCCAACGTCGTGGTGCACGTGTCGACGCTCGAGGGTGAGGTTCATTCCGGTGCGTATGGGGGTGCCGCCCCGGATGCCGTTACCGCGTTGGTGCAGATGCTCTCGACTCTCCACGACGAGTACGGAAACACCACCGTCGACGGATTGACCAACGATCAACGCTGGGATGGCGTCGAGTATGGCGAGGATCGGTTTCGGGCTGATGCCGGCGTGCTCGACGGTGTCGGCCTGAGCGGTTCGGGTTCGGTGGCCGAACAGGTGTGGGCTCGTCCAGCGCTCACGATTCTGGGGATCGACTGCCCGCCGGTAGTCGGTTCGGCCGCAGCGATCGCGCCCCGGGCGTCAGCGCGACTCAACTTGCGCGTCCCTCCCGGCACGGATCCCGTCGTCGCGCAGGACCTACTGATCGGACATCTGCTGGCTGCGGCGCCGTGGAATGTCCGAGTGTCGGTTGAACCCGAGTCGACGGGTAAGCCGTTCAGTGCGTCGACGGGCGGGCCGGGATACAAGCAGCTGAGAGCGGCGCTGAGCGGCGCGTACGGCGCTGAAGTCAGGTTTGCCGGACAGGGAGGCTCGATTCCCTTGTGTAACGCGCTCGCAGAGCAGTTCCCCGACGCCGAGATCGCGTTGATCGGCGTCGAGGAACCGCTGTGCCGCATTCACGCCCCGAACGAGAGCGTCGATCCTTCGGAGATCGAAAACCTCGCGCTGGCGGAAGCTCTATTTCTGAGTCGGTTCAGCAGTTAGACCGAAAGGTCGCGTCGTAGCTTTGCGACGTGGCCGGTTGCGCGCACGTTGTACTGGGCCACCTCGATCTTGCCGTCCTCGTCGACGAGGAAGGTGGAACGGATGACGCCCTGGACGGTTTTGCCGTACATCTTCTTCTCGCCGAACGCGCCCCACGCCAGAAGCGTCGTTTTCTCCGGATCGGAGAGAAGCGGGAAAGTCAGTTCCTCGTTGTCGCGGAACTTGGCAAGTTTCGCCGGCTTGTCGGGGGAGATGCCGATGACGTCGAGTCCGGCGCCGTTCAACTCCGCGAGGCTGTCCCGGAAGTCACAGGCCTGCTTGGTGCAGCCGGGGGTGCTGGCGGCGGGGTAGAAGTACACGATGACCTTGCGGCCGCGATAGTCGCTCAGTGAAACTTCGTTGCCATCGGCGTCGGGAAGCGTGAAATCCGGCGCAATGTCGCCGGGGGACAATCTACTGGTCTCGGTCACGAGAACCGAGGTTAGTCGACAAATTGTGCGGCAGGTGGGCGCGAAGGCATTCTGCTCCTCTACGGTAGAACCAAGCGTGGGCGCACGGCACCCACGGAGCAGTACACACAGACAAGATAAGACAAGTTGGAGGACACGTGCCCAGGGACACCGAGAGCATCGAGCGCGAGATCGAGAAGGCGCGCAACCAGCTCGCGAGCACACTCGACGAACTGACGGTCCGTACCAACCCGAAGCGGCTGGTCGAGAACACCAAGTCCGCGGTGCTTGCCAAGCTCAACGAGCCGGCTGTGAAGTACGCACTGATCGCGGTGGGATCCTTCGTCGGACTCCTCGTGGTGCGCAAGATCGTTCGCCGATAAGCGGATCGGAACATGAAGAAGGCCCCCACCTCGATGAGGTGGGGGCCTTCTTGCAAGTGCGCCCACAGGGACTCGAACCCCGGACCCAGTGATTAAGAGTCACTTGCTCTACCAACTGAGCTATAGGCGCTTGCTCTTGCGAGACAGAACATTAGCCGACAGGTTCAGAAGATTGCAAAACGCATGCTCGCAAAGGTGATCGCAATTACATTTCGCGGACCGGTCAGGCGTGCGGCGGACGGAAATTCGGCCAGCCGATCCGTTCCTCGAGTTGCTGTGCCAGCGCCAGAATCGTCAGCTCGCCGTTGGGCCTCGACACCAATTGGACGCTCAGAGGTAATCCGCTTGCGGAAAACCCCGCCGGCACTGCCGCAGCCGGATTTCCGCACACATTCCAGATCGAGCAGTATGCGGCGATGGGCAACGATTTGCGGGCAGCGGACACGAGTCCGGCGCCTTCCAGTTGACCGATCGCGCGGGGCAAGGCGGGAGTTGTCGGGGTCAGGACGACGTCGAAAGTGTCGAACACCTGATTGACGGTGTGCGCGATCCGTTCGCCGCGGCGGTACGCAGCCTTGCCGACGCGACCCGACGACGCGATCCGTCCGATCGAGGACAGGGCGCGGGTTCGTCGTTCGAGGAGGTCGGGTCGATCGACGCGCAACGCCTCATCCCGCACTCCACCGAGAACCTGCGGCAGGAATGATGCTGTCGCATCAGGGTATTCGGGGTCGAACTCCTCGACATGATGACCCAGGGCACTCAGTATTTCTGCGACGGCATGCACTCCGGCAACTACCTCCGGCGCGGGGCTGACGCCGCGGACGGGGCTGCGAGTGGACACGGCAATCCGCAGGGGACTGTGTGTCGACGACAAGGCTTCCGTGAAACTGAGGGGGAGAGGCTCAGCGCGGTAGTCGTCGACGGCGGTCGTGCCGAGGATGGCGTCGTACATCAGCGCGCTGTCGTAAACCGAGCGAGTCAGCGGACCGAGAGTGCCGAGCCCACGCCACAGATTCCGGTTGGGGGCAGTGCTTACGCGACCGCGTTGCGGCTTCAGTCCGAACAGTCCGCAGAACGCGGCCGGTAACCGGATGGAACCGCCGCCGTCGCCGCCAATTGCGCCGGCCACCATGCCCGACGCCACTGCAGCTGCCGATCCGCCGCTCGAACCTCCCGTCGAAATGCCGGTGTCCCAAGGGTTTCGGGTGTATCCATGGGCGGCTGTTTCGGTGAACGGCCAAATCCCGAACTCCGGCATCGTTGTTTTTCCGATGACCACAGCACCGGCGTCTCGTAGGCGTCGCACCACTTCGGAGTCGGCCTTCGCGATTCGAGTGACTGCTGCGCCGCCGTAGGTCGTGGGTGTTCCGGCGACGTCGTTCTCGTCTTTGATGGCGATCGGCACTCCGTGGAGGGGGCCCAATGCTGTTCCGTCGGCCTGATGCTGATCGCGTCGAGCGGCTTCGTTCATCGCCTCGTCGGCAAGTATGCGGGTGAACGCGTTGAGGCTCGGGTTGAGTCGCTCGATCCGTCGGAGAGTATTTTCCGTCAACTCACGTGCGGAGAGTTGGCCGGAGCGAATCAGCTCGGCTTGGCCGACAATGCCGGCAAACGCGAGTTCGGAATCAGGTAGATCAGACATGTTGCTCCAGCCTGTCGGGTTCGCTGGGGAGTGTATTCGACAGGGGCAGACAAAAAAGATCCCCACCTTGTTTCCAAGGTGGGGATCTTTGCAAGTGCGCCCACAGGGACTCGAACCCCGGACCCAGTGATTAAGAGTCACTTGCTCTACCAACTGAGCTATAGGCGCTCGCTCTTGCGAGACAGAACATTAGCCGAAGCGTTCGTCCGGGGGCAAATCGCCTGGTGGGGGAGCCTGATTGGGGTCGATTCCGCAGGGTCCTACGCCTCTGTAGCCGGGCCGAATTGTGTGATGTTGTCGGGATTCGTAACAAAACGTCCGGTTCGAAGCGATTGATACTCGAACGTTACTGTTGGGTGGGCATTTGATGACCGTTGGTAACGAAGTGCCTGGCATCATTGACTTGGCGCAAAATGCTGGTCGGAAATATGTGAAGCGGAGTCGAAGAATGAGTCGTCAGTGGTGGGGTCTGTCCGAACGTGGTGGGGCGGGTCGGGTCTCCAAGGGTGCTGCGTTGATCGCAGCCTCGCTCGGTGCATTGGTCCTCGTGACCGCGTGCACCGCCGGAGGGACGGCGGTCGACGACCAAGGTGCCGCACCGATCGACTCCAATCCGTTGACCGAACTGATCAAGCCGAAAGTCACTTCCTCCGCCGCCGACGGCGCGATCGGATTCTCACCCGGCGACCCGGTACGTATCGATGTTGCCGACGGCACTCTGTCCGAGGTTCGGATGGTCAACCCCAGCGGTGAGCGGGTGGCCGGGGCTATCGCCGCCGACGGTGCATCGTGGACGACTACCGAACCGCTCGGATACAACCGCAAGTACAAGATCGAAGCGCGCGCCTACGGATTGGGTGGAGCGAGCACCACGGTGTCGTCGTTCACCACCAGTGCTCCGGGCAATGTCACCAAGCCGTACGTGATGCCCGGCGAAGACTCCGTCGTCGGCATCGGTCAGCCCATCGCCGTGCAGTTCGACGAGAACATCCCGGACCGCAAGGCCGCCGAGGACGCTATCGCCGTCACCACGACGCCGGCCGTCGAAGGTGCCTTCTACTGGGTCAACAACCGTGAGGTGCGTTGGCGTCCGGAGGCGTACTGGGCCCCGGGCACCAAAGTCGACGTGAAGGTGAACGTCTACGGAAAAGATCTCGGCAAGGGCGTATTCGGTCAGGAAGACGCAACCACGTCCTTCACGATCGGCGATTCAGTCATTGCTATTGCCGACGACAACACCAAGCAGGTCACCTTCGAGGTGAACGGCAAGTCCGTCATGACGATGCCCACGTCCATGGGCAAGGACAGCACTCCCACGGACAACGGCGTCTACATCATCGGTGACCGTCTCGCAGACATGGTGATGGACTCCTCGACCTACGGCGTCCCGGTCACCTCGTCCGAGGGGTACAAGACTCCGGTCCAGTGGGCCACGCGGATGTCCTACAGCGGCATCTTCTTCCACTCGGCACCATGGTCCGTCGGGCAGCAGGGCTACTCCAACACCAGCCACGGCTGCCTCAACCTGAGTCCGTCCAACGCGAAGTGGGTGTACGACAACACCAAACGCGGCGACATCGTCATCGTCAAGAACACGGTGGGCGGCACGCTTTCCGGAACCGACGGCTTGGGTGACTGGAACATCCCGTGGGAGACGTGGAAGGCCGGTAACGCAGACGTCTGAGCGCGTCGTCAGGCCCTGAATGTGAGAAATGCCCCCAGCCGGTTGGCTGGGGGCATTTCGGTGTTCTGGGGGGGTGTGGCCCATGTTGATGGTGTGACGGTGAGCGTTCTGGTGCGAACGGTATGTTCATCGCCTTAGATCGACCGAAAGGTACGTTCGCTCAGGGCGGTGGGTGGTTTTGAAACCAAAAGAACCCCCGGAAATGTCTTTCAACATTTCCGGGGGTTCCCTTTGGGTGAGCGACGGGACTCGAACCCGCGACAGCCAGGATCACAACCTGGTGCTCTACCAACTGAACTACGCCCACCATTGCCTCCGCGACCGGTTTGACCCGGCTGCTTTGACGAAAGAGATACTAGCGCGAAAGTTGGTCAGGAAGCCAATCGGCTGGTCAGGCGGGTCCTAAACCCTCGACGACGGCTGCGATCTCAGCGCTGGACGGTCCGGGCGCGGGGACAAAGGCAGTGCCGCGGTAATACTTGAGTTCGCGAATGGATTCCTTGATGTCGGCCAGCGCGCGGTGCGCGAGACCCTTCTCGGGCTGGCCGAAGTAAATGCGGGGATACCAGCGACGGGAGAGTTCCTTGATGGAACTGACATCGATCATCCGGTAGTGGAGGTACGTGTCCAGGGCCGCCATGTCGCGGGAAATGAATCCGCGGTCGGTGGCGATGGAATTACCTGCCAGGGGAGCGGTTCCGGCGACGGGAACGTGCTTGCGGATGTAGGCGAGCACCTCTTTCTCCGCCTCGGCGAGGGTGACCGTCGACTTGCGCACTTCTTCGGTCAATCCCGATTTGGCGTGCATCTTCCTCACGACGTCGGGCATCGAGGCCAAAGCGTCGTCGTCGGCGTGGATGACGATGTCCACGCCTTCGCCCAAGATGTTCAATTCGCTGTCGGTTACCAGAGCCGCAATCTCGATGAGTTTGTCCGACTCCAGCCGCAGCCCGGTCATTTCACAATCGATCCATACCAATTTGTCCTGCACCAGGAACACAGTAGTGCGCGCGCTCGCGGGATAAGGTCGGCGGTGAAAACTCGACGCGCAAAGATCTTCTTTTCCTACCGCGCAAAGATCTTCTTTCCTACTGCACTGAGGAGGGGCCTGTATGACCGTGGATCCGAAGGACGGCACATTGACGCCGGCAGAGAAGGCGAAGGTGGCGAAGGTTGCTGCTGCCGAGGCTGCGCGTCTTGCCGCTGAAGCTGCTAAAGCGGCCGAGGAAGCCGAGCGGGAGGCTCTCGAGGCTGAAGGTGCAGTGCAGCCGTCGGCTCCGTCGGGTGCTGCCGCCGAGATCGCTGCGGGCTACGCGTCGGAAGGTCGGGCCCTGGAGCTCGGCTCGGTGGTGGTCGACGGTGTTGCCGATCCAGCCGCCCGAGTACGCATCCCGTTGGCCACGATCAATCGTCACGGTCTGATTGCCGGCGCGACCGGTACCGGCAAGACGAAGACTTTGCAGGGGATTGCGGAGCAACTGTCGGCCGCGGGCGTCCCCGTGGTGATGGCCGACGTGAAGGGTGACCTCTCGGGACTGTCGCGGGCGGGGGAGAGCAACGACAAGATCACCGCTCGTGCGGTCGAGACGGGCGACGACGCCTGGACGCCGGCCGGGATGCCGGTGGAATTTCTCTCGCTCGGTACGGGCGGCATCGGAATTCCGGTTCGCGCAACCATCACGAGCTTCGGCCCAATTCTGCTCAGCAAGGTTCTGGGGCTCAACGAGACCCAGGAGTCCACTCTGGGGCTGATCTTCCATTGGGCGGACACTCAGGGCCTCGCATTGCTGGACCTCAAGGACCTGCGCTCGGTTATCGCGCATCTCACCGGCGACGAGGGTAAAGCTGATCTCAAGGGAATCGGCGGAGTATCCACGGCAACCGCGGGCGTGATCCTGCGCGCGCTGGTCAACCTCGAGGCCGATGGCGGCGACACATTCTTCGGTGAGCCGGAACTGGAAACCGAGGATCTGCTGCGCGTCGTCGGCGGCGCCGGCGTGATCACGCTCTTCGAGCTCGGCGCGCAGGCTGCTCGGCCCGCGATGTTCTCCACATTCCTGATGTGGGTGTTGGCCGATCTCTTCCAGACTTTGCCGGAGGAGGGCGATCTGGACAAGCCCAAGCTCGTTTTCATCTTCGACGAAGCGCACCTGCTTTTTGCCGACGCGTCGAAAGCCTTTCTGCAGCAGGTAGAACAGACCGTCAAGCTCATTCGATCCAAGGGTGTCGGCGTGTTCTTCTGCACCCAATTGCCCACGGACATCCCCAATTCGGTTCTGTCGCAACTGGGTGCGCGCGTACAGCATGCGTTGCGTGCGTTCACGCCGGACGATCAGAAGGCGCTCAACAAGACAGTGCGCACGTATCCGAAGACGGAGCACTACGACCTCGAGAAGGCGCTCACCTCCCTCGGTATCGGTGAGGCGATCGTGACGGTGCTCTCGGAGAAGGGTGCGCCGACGCCGGTGGCCTGGACCAAGATTCGCCCGCCGCGTTCCTTGATGGACACCATCGGCAACGACGCCATCAAGGCTGCGGCCGCGTCGAGCCCACTGAATCAGAAGTACGGCCAGACGATTGATCGTGAATCGGCCTACGAAAGGCTGACTGCGAAGGTGGCCGGTGCTCCGACGGCAGATCCGTCGCTGGACCTGCCGCCGCTGCCGGATCTGCCTCCTCCTACGCCGGCGGAACCGGAGGGGCCCAACATGGCCGAGCAGATTCTCGGTAACTCGGCGGTGAAGAGTTTCCTTCGATCGGCGGCATCGGCTGCCGGGCGCGAGATTTCGCGGAGCATCTTCGGTACCGGAAGTCGACGCCGGCGCTGATGTCAGCTCGCTCGCGAGGTCACATTCCGACCTCGCGAGCGAGTAGGTCGTCCATCGACTCGCGCCGGATCAACGGACGTGCGACGCCGCCGAGCACCGCGATCACGGGTGGGCGGCACACGTTGTCGTTTGTCGACGTCATGCTGTGGTGATAGGCACCGGTACCAGGGACTCCCACCAGATCGCCTTCGCGCAGATCTGCGGGGAGCCGGGCGCCGACGGATACGAATGATCTTCCGTCGCTGATGGTTTTGGTGCTCTGTGCCCGATGCAGGGTCACGCCGGCGCGCGCAGCGATGGCCCGTCCGGGCTCGAGTACGATCTTCGGGCGGGGAAACCTGTTGCGTATGCAGGCGTCGTCGAGGGACTCGTCGATGACTCGGGCCAATCGGGTGAGATCGAGCTGCGCGTCGCCGGGTAAGTATGCAATGCCGTGTCCGCCACCGAGATCGAGTTCGGTGAGGATCATGGTGTGAGCGCGGCGGATGTCGGCCATCTGTCCGATCATGGTGCCTATGGCGCTGCGGAAGCGTTCGGGATCGGTGATGTGAGAACCGAGTTGACAGTGCAGACCGATCAAGTGGAGATGCGTTGCGTTTTTTACTGTCGCAACGGTGTCCTCGAATTCCGTGTCTGCGCCGGGAGTTACGTGGATCAGTACTTTCTGCGAACGAGTACACACGGATGCGAGTAGTGCAGCTTCGCTGGGTGAGTCGATGACGATCCGGCCCACGCCGGCGTTGGCGGCAGTTCTGAGCTCCGAGGCAGTTTTTGTATTGCTGTGCAAGATAATTCGGGATGGTTGGACACCCGCAGCGATGGCAATGGACAGCTCGCCGGCAGAGCAGACGCCTACGCCGAGCCCCTCCTCGGACACCCACTTGGCCATCGCTCGAATCATCAGGGCCTTGCCGGCGTACACGATCTCGGAGTCGGGGAAGATTTCCCGATAAGTACGGCAACGGTGCCGCACATCGGACTCGTCGATGACGTAGGTGGGAGTGCCGTATTGGTCGGCGATATCTTCGAGGGCTACGTCGCCGATGCAGATGCGGCCGCTCTGATCGTGGCGAGTGCTGATGGGCCACAACGCAGGATCCAAGCGAGGCGTCATGGCGCCGCGTAAGGACGGGAAGATTTCGAGCAGCGTCACGTCGATCTCCTGAAGGTGACCCGCTGTACTGCGGGGCTAGTTCAGATCTACTCTCGATTCGAAGTGGTCGAGACCCGTCTTGACGGATAGTTGACGCACTACCGAGATAGGTTGACGCGTTCCTGATACAGAGGGTTCAGCTCGATCGCCGCCGCCTCCAGTAGAGCCCGCCTCCGATGGTGAGGAGCGCAACGGCCCCGACTGCGCCGATCACAACGGGTTTGTCGACCCGCACACCAACCGATACCGTTCCACCCGTATCCGGAACATATCCATCGCCGTAGACGGACTCGACGGTTGCCTGGACGTCGAAATCGCTCCGGCTACCCGGAACGCAACCGGATCCCTGGAACTCGGCGTCGACGTCGTAGGGCTTCGAGACGAACATGAGTTGTTCGGTTCCGAGTACGTATCCGGTTCCGCAGGCAGCTGTGCTGGACATGGTCCCCACCGAGGTCACGGAATCGACGTCACCCTTGTAGACGCGGCTGACATCGAACAGATAGGTGTCTTCGAACCCGTCCGAGGATTTCTCGGTCGGAGTTCCGAGGAAGACAGTGCTGGAAACACTCACTGCTTCTTCCGGGGATTCGAAGGAGACACACGAGCAGGCATTCGCCGTCGTAGGTAGCAGTAAGGGCAACCCTCCGGTCAAGAGAAGGATTGCCCCTGCTGCACAGATGCGCCGTATGGCCATTAACCGACTATACGGTCCGTATTGGTCTGAATTAAGAAGTTTGGGTGAATCAGCCGCCAAGCTTCTTGTAGAAGGTGCCCACGATGGGCGCAACTACCGCGCGGGGCGTGTAGCCGCCGGCGACGGACATCGCCTTGCTCAAGATGCCGGGTACGACGCGCATCTTGTTCTCGGCCAGGCCGTCGAGCGACACCTTGGCCGTGTACTCGCTCGAGATCCAGAAGAAGTCCGGAACGAGCTTGTCGACGATGGAGGCTTCGGCCGGGTCCGGAATCTCGGTACGGACGGGGCCGGGGGCGAGGAGCGTGACGTTCACGCCGGTGCCGTTGAGTTCGCCGCGCAGGGATTCCGAGAAGGTGTTTACAAACGCCTTGGTGGCGGCGTAGGTCGCATTGTTGGGGATCGGCATGTTGCCGGCTGCGGATCCGACCATCAGGATGCCACCGGACTTGCGCTCGAGCATGCCGGGCAGCACGGCCAGGGTGAGGTCGTGAACTGCGACGGCGTTGAGTTCGACCTGGGCGCGCTCGTAGGTCGGATCGAGTTCTGCGACCGGCCCGAAGGTGGCGATACCGGCGTTGTTGCACAGGATGCTGATCTCGCGCTTACCGAGCTCTTCGACCAGTACGGCGCGGGCCGCGCTGTCCGAGAGATCGCAGGCGCGGACCTCGACGTCGACGCCGTGCTTGGCGCGAAGCGTCTCGGCGAGACCCTCCATGACATCGCCGCGGCGGGCGACGAGGATCAAGGAGTGTCCGCGGGATGCCAGATCAGTGGCCAGTGCCTCTCCGATGCCGGAGGAGGCGCCGGTCACGACGGCGCGGGCTGTGGTGGTGGGTGTCGGCAGGCTCACGATCAGTCAGCGTAGTCGGTCAGATCTTCGCGGCCAGCCGTGTGCCCTGTTCGATGGCACGCTTCGCGTCGAGTTCACCGGCCACGTCGGCGCCGCCGATGACGTGGGTGGCGACTCCGGCGACGGTCAGTTCGTCGACCAGATCGCGTACCGATTCCTGGCCGGCGCAGATGACGATGGTGTCGACCTCGAGGAGTCGGGGCTTCTCGTGCTTCTCACCGAAGGTGATGTGCAGACCGGCGTCGTCGATGCGCTCGTAGTTGACGCCCGAGAGTTCGTGGACACCCTTGTTCTTGAGGGCGGCGCGGTGCACCCAGCCGGTTGTCTTACCCAGTCCGGCACCGATGCGTCCGGGCTTGCGTTGGAGGAGGTACACCTCCCGCTCGGAGAGTTCGGGGACGGGTGTGGTGAGTGCGCCCGGAGCCATCTCGGGTTCGGTGACGCCCCATTCCTGCTTCCACTCCTTGAGGTGCAGGGTGGGAGAGGTTGGGTGAGTAAGGAATTCGCTCACGTCGACGCCGATGCCGCCGGCACCGATCACTGCAACGGTCTTGCCGACGGGCTTGCCTTCGCGAACCACCTCGGCGTAGGTGAGGACCTTGGGGTTGTCGATGCCGGGGATGCCCGGAACACGTGGTGTGACGCCGGTGGCGACTACCACCTCGTCGAACGATCCGATGAGATCAGCCGGGGTAACACGTGTTTCGAGCTTGACGTCGACGCCGGCGAGTTCGAGTTGGCGCGTGTAGTAGCGGATGGTCTCGGCAAACTCTTCTTTCCCAGGGATCAACTGCGCGATCCCGAACTGGCCGCCGATCTTGTCCGAACCTTCGAACAGTGTGACCGAGTGGCCGCGTTGGGCGAGGTTCAGTGCGGCCGAGAGTCCAGCCGGCCCCGCTCCGACTACAGCCAGGTACTTGGTGCGACGGGTCGGGGAAAGGATGAGCGTCGTTTCACGCCCGGCACGCGGATTGAGCAGGCAGGAAACATGTTTGCGCACAAAAGCGTGGTCGAGGCAGGCCTGATTGCAGGCGATGCAGGTATTGATTTCGTCGGACGCGTCTCGCTGTGCCTTGTTCACCCAGTTGGGGTCGGCGAGCATCGGGCGGGCCATGGAGATCAGTTGTGCGTCGCCGCGGGTGAGAATTTCCTCGGCGGTTTCGGGCATGTTGATGCGGTTGGACGCGACAACCGGAATGCTGACGTGCTTTTCGAGTTTGCCGGTGATGTCGACAAACGCGGCCCGGGGCACCGACGTCACGATGGTGGGCACACGTGACTCGTGCCAGCCGATGTCGGTATTGATGATAGTGGCGCCGGCAGATTCGATTTCCTGTGCCAGAGTGACGATTTCATCCCACGTCTGACCGCCTTCGACCAGATCAGCCATCGACAGGCGGAATATGATGATGAAATTCGGGCCGACGGCGCTACGAGTGCGTCGAACGATTTCGACGGCCATCCGTCGACGGTTCTCGGAGCTACCGCCCCACTGATCCTTGCGTTTGTTGGTGCGCTCACACAGGAACTGGTTGATGAAATAACCTTCGCCGCCCATGATTTCGACGCCATCGTATCCGGCGGACTGGGCAAGGCGGGCGCAGCGAACGTAGTTGCGGATCTGCCAGCGCACTCCGCGATCGGTCAGCTTGCGCGGGCGGAACGGATTGATAGGGGCCTTGATCGACGACGCCGAGACGCTGAACGGTTGGTAGCTGTACCGGCCGGCGTGCAGGATCTGCATCGCGATCTTTCCGCCGGCATCGTGCACTGCCTTGGTAATCCGTCGATGTCGACGTGCCTCGACGCGGTTGGTGAGCTTTGCTCCGAAGGGGAGCAGCCAGCCGGTGCGGTTGGGGGCGTAGC
Organism: Rhodococcus sp. OK302; assembly: GCF_002245895.1. NCBI lineage: Bacteria > Bacillati > Actinomycetota > Actinomycetes > Mycobacteriales > Nocardiaceae > Rhodococcus > Rhodococcus sp. OK302. The sequence goes on along the minus strand of NZ_NPJZ01000001.1, from coordinate 5,226,191 downwards.
CGCCGGTGATGATCAATCCCGTTCCGCCGCGCGCACGTTCGGCAAAATACTCGGCCAAGCGATCCGTGTCCTTCGCTCGGTCTTCGAGGCCGGTGTGCATGGAACCCATGACGACGCGGTTCTTCAACGTCGTGAACCCGAGGTCGAGGGGTTCGAACAGGAGTGGAAATTGGGTGCTCGTCATCGCTGGGGGTGTCCTTTGCTCGGGAGTGCATCCAGAATTTCCTGGCACCAGTCCGTGAAGCCTTCTTCGACGCGGATGCCGCCACGAAGAACCAGATACTGGCGCAGGGGAGAGCCGGAAAGGGCTGCCGGATTGGGGAAGTCGCGCTTCTCGATCAGTCGGTAGACGTCGAGTCGAGCGGCGTGGCCGTCGCGGTAGCGGATGACCTCATCTCTCAGTGCCGGAATATCAGGGTCGGTTGCGGCGCGGATTTTGACCGCCAACTCGCTGCGCAGGTGGCTGGGTTCGGACGGTTCGGCAATCCAGCGCGTCAACTCGGCGCGGCCGGCCTCCGAGGCTCGATACACCTTCTTGTCGGGGCGACCGTCTTGCGTCACGGTCTCGACATCGACCCAGCCGGCCTCGTCCATTCGTTTGAGGACTCGGTAGATCTGCTGGTGCGACGCGCTGTGGAAGAAGCCGATGGATTTGTCGAACCTGCGCGTGAGGTCGTATCCCGACGCGTCCTGCTCGGTCAATGAGGCGAGGATCGCGTGTTCGAGGGCCATGCACAAAAGTATGTATGCAACGAGGTGCGTATGCAACTAGGTGAGTAGAAACTTCGGCCTGTGCGGTGGCTCACGCTCGCATAGGCTCGCGTCCATGAGCGCAGAACCGGCTGTGGGACCCGCCGATCAGTTGCCCGCCGGAATCGGCGGCGCGGCAAAACGGAGTCAGGTGTTTGCGTGGGGCCTGTGGGACTGGGGGTCGGCGGCCTTCAATGCGGTCATCCTGACGTTTGTCTTCTCGGTGTACCTGACCGATGCGGTCGGCGACGATCTGCCCGGTTCGATCTCGGCGAGTTCGTGGCTCGGCTGGTCGCTCGGTATCGCCGGTTTCTTCATCGCTGTTCTGGCACCGATATCGGGCCAGAGATTCGACGCCACGGGCCGCCGAAAACTATCGCTGGCAGTTCTCACCGGGCTGACGGTTCTGTCGATGGCCGGACTGTACTTCGTGCAGGACTCGTATCACTACCTGTGGCTGGGACTGGTGCTGCTGGCCGTTGGTTCGGTCATCTTCGAGTTGGCCGGAGTTCCGTACAACGCGATGATGCGTCAGGTGTCCACTCCCGAAAATATCGGTCGGGTTTCCGGCTTCGGTTGGGCTATGGGTTATTTCGGTGGCATCGTGCTGCTACTCCTGTGCTACTTCGGGTTCATAGTCGGCGACGGTGATACTCGCGGTTTCCTGGGCTTGACGACGGACGGCGGACTCAACATCCGCCTGGTGGCGCTGCTCGCGGCAGTGTGGTTTGCAGTCTTCGCCATCCCCGTTTTCCTCAAGGTTCCCGAACTCCCCACCCCGGATGCGGACCCCGGCGCTGCGAAGGCTGGATTCCGGGACTCCTATCGAGTGCTGTGGCGGGACTTGCGGGAACTGTGGACGGTAGACCGCCGCACCATTTACTTCCTGATCGCGAGTGCGCTGTTCCGCGACGGGTTGGCCGGTGTATTCACTTTCGGCGCTGTTCTGGCAGTGAACGTCTACGGGATTGCGGCAGCGGATGTCCTGCTGTTCGGTGTGGCCGCCAACGTGATCGCGGCCGTGGGCGCTTTGGTTGCCGGCCGGTTCGACGACAGGATCGGACCTAAGACGGTGATCACGGTGTCGCTGGCGTCGATGATCGTGGTCGGATCGGTACTGATCGCCGTATCGGGGCCGTTGATGTTCTGGATCTTCGGTCTCGCGCTGTGTCTCTTTGTCGGACCGGCACAATCGTCGTCCCGTACGTTTCTGGCCCGCATCACGCCGCCGGGACGCGAAGGTCAACTATTCGGTCTCTATGCGACGACGGGGCGTGCGGTGTCCTTCCTGGCGCCGACGCTGTTCGGATTCTTCGCCTGGGCCTTTGGCGCTGATCGAGCCGGAATCGTCGGGTTGGTTCTTGTACTGGCGCTCGGATTGGCGGCGCTGATGGCGGTGAAGTCGCCGGAACAGGACGTGTCGAACAGCTGAATATCCCCCTTATCGCCGTGCTCGGCTGCTATTAGTAGTTGTTGTCGGGCAAACCAGGGGGAGTGGCGAATGTCTGTACGTAGCCTGATCACAGTGGTGCTCGGGACTGTGATAGCAGTAGGCCTTGTTGCTCCCAGCGCTTCAGCGTTGCCACCCGGCGGTGGGCCACTCGGCGTCGAGTGGACAGCCGATGCGGATGGTCCCCAACAGTATCCGGGCGTCAACGTTCAATGGGATGTGCCGATCACCATGAGCGACGGAGTGGTGCTCAAGGCGAATGTCTACCGGCCGGCCGACGCGTCGGGTGCGGCCGTCGATACCAAGACGCCCACCATTGTGAACATGACGCCGTACACGAAATTGGTGTCGGCATTGGCCAACGCGGCGTTTTCTCTTCCGGAAATCGAAGCTCCGCTGATGAAATTCGTGGATGAGTTGAACCTGTCCGGTACGCCGGTTACCGGACTGCAAGATTTGGCCGAAGTAGTTACCGGAGGCGGCCTGCGCACCTTCACGGTTGATCAGAGCCTGATCCGGAGCGGTTACAGCCAGGTGGTTGTCGACGTCCGCGGTACGGGCTTCTCCCAAGGCACATGGCAGGTGCTGCAGCAGCGTGAGCAGCAGGACACAGTGGAGGTCATCGACTGGGCGAGCAGTCAGAGCTGGTCCGACGGCGATGTCGGCATGAGTGGCGTGTCGTACTCGGGGATCAATCAAATTTATGCGGCAAGTGAACAACCGCCCGCGCTCAAGGCGATTTTCCCGGTGGAACCAGGCGGAGACGTTCTCCGTGACGTCGTCGCTCCCGGGGAGGTATCGGAATCGGGTTCATGCCCGTGTGGCTCGCGGCGGTGAACGGAACCAAATGGCTGCCGAATGTGCAGTCGATGCTCGACGGGACTTTCGACTGGACCTGGCTCGCGGACCGGCAGGCCGATCCGATGACATTTGTGGGATTGCTCCTCAACGCGCTGACCGTCCCGAGTATTGCGGACATCACTCCGGACCTGAAAGACCTTCTGGAGAGCAATAGTTCATTGCGGCAAGACTTGATTTCGCATCCGGAGAACATCAACGTGCCGACGATGGTTTACGGCGGCTGGCATGACATCTTCACCAACAGCGAGCCCAAGATCTACAACGCAATTCCGTTGCCGCCCGGTCAGAAGCAACTCATCATGGGCGATACCTACCACCTGAATTTCGGATCCGGGTTCGGCGGGGAGGGCGCTCCGCCTCGCCTGGATGTGCTGCAGCGGGCCTGGTTCGATCACTGGCTCAAGGGAATCGACAACGGAATCAACACCTTCGGTCCGGTAACCCTCTACCAGCAGGGCGGCGGATGGACCACGACAGATCAGTTCCCGCGCGCCGGAATGAGTTACCAGCGTGTGTATCTCGGCGCGCAATCGAGCGGAACGAGTCCGGGGAGTGCGCACGACGGCAGTCTTACAGCGCAGGCGCCCGGGGACTCCGCCACGCTGACGGTTGCGCCGGGCATGGCGACGGTATGTTCACGCGATTCAGCGCAGGAATCGATGGGTATCGTGGCGATTCTGGATATGTGTGCCAAAGATGCCCGTTTCAGCGAACGTGACGCGCTCAGCTTCACCAGTGCGCCCGTCGATGAACCGACCGAGATCTCGGGAGCAGTGAACCTGCATCTCAATACCTCGTTGGACACGACCGACGGATATTGGACCGCGACGCTCAACGACGTGGCGCCCGACGGAACTTCGCGCGTGATCACCAGCGGTCAACTCACGTCGTCGCTACGCGCCGTGGATGATTCGAAAAGCGTGAAATCGGCCAACGGTGACTACATCGATCCGTACTACATCCTCGATCTGGATTCGCGTCAGCCGATCGTCCCCGGCCGGCCCACAGCTCTCGACGTGGGCCTGGCCGCGACGGACGCGATACTTCAATCGGGTCACCGGGTGCGAATTGACGTGTACGCGAGCAACTTCCCCAAAGGGATGCTGCTGCGTCCACTGCTCAACGAGAGCCAACTGGCACCCCAGCACCTCGTGCTCGACCCCACTGCGCCGAGCTTCGTGAATATCCCGGTCAGCCGGCCGATTCGATGATCGTCAGTCCTTGAAGTAGACGAGCTGGTGGGTGGTGGCGAGCAATTCGCCGTCACTGCCCCACAATTCGCCGCTCTGATCGAAATAGCCCTTGCCGAAACGCTGGGTGCGCGCCGTTCCGAGAACTGCGCGATCACCTTGCGTCGTCAAGGCAGCGGCGTCGGCGTGGAAGTAGATGGTCAGCGACACCGTTCCGGCCGGTGCCATCTTTCCGCGGCGCAAGAAGACTCGCGGAAAGAACACGTCGCACAACGAGGTCAAAGACGTGAAGTCCAGCGGCCGGGACAGAGCGTCGCGTACCCACAGCGTCGACACCGAATCGGGATGTTCGACGGCGTCCAGTTCGGGGATCGCGCCCTCGACAAATCGCATCTCGTAGTTTTGTGCCCAGGCGATGAACTCAGGGAAGGGTTGCACGGCAACATCTTCTGCGGCCGGAACGGCGGGCATCGCGATCTCCGTGGAATCCCACGTCTCGCGGCGGAGTCCGAATACAGCGGTGGCCGTGGTCGCGACCGTGCCATCCTGGGTGAGTTCGATGGACCAGTGCTGAGTTGCTCGATTGGTTCGCACCGGCCGCGCGGTGATCTCGAAGGCACCTTCGGTGATGGGGCCGGCAAAGTTGACGGTCAGAGACAGCGGTTGGCCCAAGCATTCGGGGTGGCGTTGCACCGACTCGAGAAGCGTGGCGGAGGTAATGCCGCCGAACGGACCCACCATGTTGTTGTATGCGGGGCTGGTGTGCCCGGTGGACAACCCCGGTGTCAGCGATTCCAGCTCAACGGCGGCGTCGAAGGGATGTAGAGATGTAGCTGTCTCGGTCACGACAAACTCCTGACGATGAAATCAACACGGTTTTATGTATGACAACCTACATAGAGTTAGAGGTAGGGCCTAGTTCAGGATCCCGCTCGTCGAATAATTGCGGCAGACAATTCCTCGGCGCGTTCTTCGGGAATCCAATGACTGCCGCCGTCCAGAACAACAAACTCGTACGGGGCGTCCACGAACTCGCCGCACCGCTGCGCGCCGGCTCGGCCCAGTGCGGAATCGCCCGTGCTCCAGACATAGGTGGTCGGCACAGTCGTCGGCTTGATGTCGCCGAAATCGCGGGTCATGGCGCGGTACCAGTTCAGCGCGCCGGTCAGGGCGCCCTCCCCGCTGAGAACATCGATGTGCGCCTCCGCGAACTCCGGATCGATCTGACCGTCGAACATTGCACGTAGCCGTCGGAAGTTGTCCTCCGACAACACTTCCTCCGCTTTGCCTTCCTGGCGTAGCAGTCCGATGTATGACGAGCGCTGCTTCTGATCGGCGTCCTCGCGCAGCGCCCATCCGAAAGCCGTCGGGTGTGGAACGGACACGGCAGTGAGGCTGCGGATCCGGCCCGGATGGCGGCCGGCCACCTGCCAGGCGACTGCAGAACCCCAGTCGTGACCCACCAGATGGGCGTCGGGAATCGCCAGGGCGTCGAGAAGTCCGACGACGTCCGCGACCAAGTGTTCGATCCGATACGCATCTACGCCCTCAGGACGAGCACCGGATGAGTATCCGCGTTGATTCGGAGCGATGACACGGTATCCGGCGGCTGTCAGCAATGGTGTGACCTTTCCCCACGACGCTGCGCTCTCGGGGAAACCATGCAGTGCTACCAGCGGAATTCCGTCGTCCGGACCGGAAATCAGGACGTCGAAAGTGAGATCGCCGACGGGAATCTGAAACGTATTCGTGGAGGACATGCTGCCCACGGTACGGCGAAAGCCTGCACCTGACGTCAACTTCGAGATGGATTCCAGGTAGCCATTCCGAGCATGATCAAGCGCAGCTGCTTTTCGGCGCGGCCGATCACCGCGTCCTCGCTGCGGTGTCCTGCCGAACCGGCATCCAGGAGTTCGACGATGGTGGTGAACATGGCCCCGACTATCAAATCGGCTGCCATCTCGAGGTCCGGATCTTGCCAACCTTCCAGACCGACGATACGAGAGAGGTCGACGGTCAGTTCGCTGACGAACAATCGCATCTCGGTGTTGATGGCGCGTCGTACTTCGCTGACACCTCCGTACCGTTCGCGGCAGAGGAATCGGAATTGCCGTTCGTGGGTATGCACCTGGCGCACAAGGATATCGAGTGAAGCTGCCGCGTCCTGTGCGCTGTGGTTGCGTCTCGCGTCGCGCAGCATCTGGCGGAGCATCCGCATGCTTTCTTCGACCAGTGCAACGCCGAGGTCCTCCATCGACGCAAAATGCCGATAGAACGCGGTGGGGACGATTCCGGCTTCGCGAGCTACCTCGCGCAAGCTGATTCCGGAGAAGCCACGATCGGCGAGGAGGTCCATCGCTGTATCGAGAAGGGCTTGGCGGGTGCGTTCCTTCTTTGCCGCTCTGCTTTCCGGTGCTTCGTGTGGCGATGGTGCCGCTCCGGCCTTGGTCACGATGTCGAGTCTAGGTATCGGCATTCGACATCCTCTCAGTGACTGGAGTGACGCGAGTCACATTGTTGTTGACATGTTCCTGTGTCTACCTGTCACACTATAGTCAGTGAACAATCGTGCACTGAAATCTTCTACTCGAGGAGCGTCATGACGATCGCATCAGCTCCGAAGGCTATTGCCAAGCGTGGATTGTCTTTGATCGGACTCGTCGAGGCTATGGCGGCGCCACATCAGATCGACCGCTACCTCGAGCTGGTCAATCCCATGGCAACGGTGCGGGACCTACGCGCTCAGGTGGTGGCCGTCGACTATCCGGTTGCTGACTCCGTCACCCTGACCTTGCGCCCGACCCGGCAGTGGAGAGGTTTCAGCGCCGGACAGTTTGTGCAGGTAGGCGTCGTGATTGACGGAGTCCGTCATACCCGCTGCTACTCGCCCGCCGGCAGCGCATCCACGCGCAATGGGCTGATTGAACTGACCGTCAAGGCTCAGCCGGACGGCCTGGTCTCGCAGCATCTACATCGGAATGCTCAACCCGGATTGGTCGTCAGCCTTTCGCAGGCCGACGGCGTATTTCAGCTCCCGACGCCAAGGCCGGACCGGGTACTTCTCATCAGCGGTGGCAGCGGAATCACTCCCGTGATGTCGATGCTGCGGACGCTGGTCGACGACGGGCATGCCGGTGAAATTGTGTTCGTGCACTACGTGAACACCGACAAGGATGTGGCCTACCTACCTCAGTTGAAGTCACTGGCCGCTAAGAATTCCAGCGTCAAACTGGTACTCGTGTACACCGAAACCGGCGGGGGAGACCTCGAAGGATTCTTCGATCGCGGGCACCTCGACGCCGTAGCCCCCTGGATTGTCGATCCGAAGGTAAACGATGCCCAGGCTTTTCTGTGCGGTCCGCCCGGACTCATGCGCGGCGTGCGCGAGGTATTCCGCGACGTCGGCGTCGAGCATCTGCTCAATACCGAGGAGTTCGCCCCAGCTGTAGTCGAACCCGGAGAGGTTGGCGGCCAGGTGTCTTTTACCAAAAGTGCTGTCGCAGCCGAGAACTCCGGAAGAACTCTCCTCGAGCAGGCCGAAGCGGCAGGTCTGACGCCGGAATACGGCTGCCGGATGGGAATCTGCTTCTCCTGCACTTCTGTCAAGAAGGCGGGCCGCACACGAAACATTCGCACCGGTGAGACCGACGACGAGCCGGACAAGAAGATCCAGCTCTGCGTCAGTGCTCCCGTCGGCGATGTCACCGTCGAAATCTGAACGCACTACAACTCTTTGGAGACTGTCATGTTTGGACTGTCACTTTCCACCTTCCCTCTTCTCGGTAACCGTTCCGAAGTGAAGGTCGAGGCGCCCGTCGTCCTGACTTACGACCAGGTCGAGGAACTCGGCCGCGAACTCGATGCGCTTCGCGCGCGTACCGTCGCCTCCCTCGGCGCGGAGGACCGTGAGTACATTTACAAAGTCATCAAGGCGCAGCGAGGTTTTGAGGTCGCCGGACGAGGCCTGATGTACTTGGGCTTCCTGCCGCCGGTCTGGCTCGCAGCGGTGGGCGCACTGAGTGTCTCGAAGATCCTCGACAACATGGAGATCGGCCACAACGTCATGCACGGTCAATACGACTGGATGCGTGAACCGGGCCTCAATTCCGAAGTGTTCGAATGGGATACGGTCTGCCCGGCCGATCAGTGGCGGCACTCGCACAACTATATGCATCACACGTACACCAATATTCTCGGCAAAGATCGAGACGTCGGATACGGCATCCTTCGGATTGACGAAGCCCAGAAATGGAATCCCTACTACCTCGGTAATCCGTTGTGGGCGTTCACGTTGATGATTCTTTTCGAGTGGGGCGTCATGATGCACGATCTCGAGATCGAGAACGTCATTCAACGCAAGCGGAAGTGGCACGACGTCAAGCCTTTGCTCAAAGGCTGGTGGAACAAGGCCGGCAAACAGGTACTCAAGGACTACGTCATCTTCCCCGCACTCACCGGACCGCTGTTCGTCACCACGCTCGCCGGCAATGTCACTGCCAACCTGGTTCGGAACGTGTGGACGTACTCGATCATCTTCTGTGGCCATTTCCCTACTGGCGTACAGAGTTTCACCGAGGACGAGACAGTCGACGAGACTCGCGGCCAGTGGTATGTCCGTCAGATGCTCGGCAGTGCCAACATCGAGGGCAGTCCGCTCTTCCACATCATGTCCGGCAACCTGTCCCACCAGATCGAACATCATCTGTTTCCTGATCTGCCGGCGCACCGTTATCCGGAACTTGCACCCGAGGTCAAGGCGTTGTGTGTGAAGTACGGTTTGCCGTACAACACCGGTGGGTTCTTCAAGCAGATCGGTTCGGTGTGGGGCAAGATCTTCAAGTTTGCCCTGCCACCCGCATTGGTCAAGTCTCAGAGCCCCGCCGGTGTTATCGTCGAACGCCAGCGCACTGCATCCTGAGAGGCACAACTGATGGTCGGGAAATTCGAACGACGCAAGGACACCGTCCAGGAACTGACCGAATCTGCGGCGACCCATGTCGGTTCCATCGCGATGATCATCGCTGGTGCTGTCCGAGACGTGACACGCGAGATCGGTGACTGGGTGTCCGACGGTATCGAGATGCGAGAGGCTGCAAAGAAGGCAGCAGCCGACGACGAATCCGGACCTCCGGCAAGCTGATGCTGAACGACTATGGGCGCCTCCGCAATTGCGGAGGCGCCCATAGTGATGTGCAGATACTTTTTAGATAACGCCCAGGGAAATCATGGCGTCGGCAACCTTGACGAAGCCGGCGATGTTCGCGCCGTGCACGTAGTCGCCCGGCTTGCCGTACTCGGCAGCCGTGGTGATGGTGCGCTCGTGGATGCCACGCATGATGCGGGCGAGACGCTCATCGGTGTACTCGAAGCTCCAGGAATCGCGCGAAGCGTTCTGCTGCATTTCGAGGGCGGAAGTAGCAACGCCACCGGCGTTGGCTGCCTTGCCCGGAGCGAAAGCGACATCGGCGTCGCGGAAGAGCTGGACGCCACCGGGGGTGGTGGGCATGTTCGCGCCTTCGGCAACGGCCTGAACACCGTTGGTGATCAACGTCTTTGCTGCGGCTTCGTCCAGCTCGTTCTGCGTCGCGCAGGGGAGTGCGACATCGCACGGCACGTCCCAGATGGAACCTCCGGCGATGAACTCTGCGTGGGGGACAGCGTCGGCGTACTCGCTGATGCGGCCACGGCGAACTTCCTTGATCTCCTTGAGGAGGTCGAGGTCGATACCCTTCTTGTCCACGATGTAACCGGAGGAATCCGAGCACGCGATGGCGACGCCACCGAGCTGGTGGATCTTCTGGATGGCGTAGATGGCGACGTTGCCGGATCCGGAGATCACGACGTTCTTGCCCTCGAGGTCTGTGCCCCTGGCCTTGAGCATTTCAGCGACGAAGTATGCGACGCCGTAGCCGGTGGCCTCGGTGCGAACCTGCGAACCGCCCCAAGTGATGCCCTTGCCGGTGAGAACGCCGGACTCGTAGGTGTTGGTCAGTCGCTTGTACTGGCCGAACAGGTAGCCGATTTCGCGGCCGCCGACACCGATGTCACCGGCGGGCACGTCGGTGTACTCACCGATGTGGCGCTGGAGCTCGGTCATGAAGGACTGGCAGAAACGCATGACCTCTGCGTCGGTACGACCCTTGGGATCGAAGTCCGAGCCACCCTTGCCGCCGCCGATGGGCAGGCCGGTGAGGGAGTTCTTGAAGATCTGCTCGAAGCCGAGGAACTTCACAATGCCCAGGTTGACGCTGGGGTGGAAGCGCAGGCCGCCCTTGTACGGGCCGAGTGCACTGTTGTACTGGACGCGGAAGCCACGGTTGACGTGGACGTTGCCGTTGTCGTCAGTCCACGGCACACGGAAGATGATCTGGCGTTCCGGCTCGCACAGGCGCTCGATCAGTCCGCCGTCGGCGTAGCGCGGGTGGCGCTCGAGCACGACGTGCAGGGACTCGAAAACTTCGGCGGCAGCCTGGTGGAACTCGGGCTCACCTGCATTGCGAACCAACACCTGATCGTAAATCTGCGCTACGCGGTCACGTACGGACACCGCTCACCTACCTGACATTGTGAGTACTTTCTTACATTTCCGTTACATAGTAGGCGCATTTGATGCGCAATCGATCATCCGTGAACGAACGTGAAATCAGACACAGTGACTTTTACTCGGAAATCGAGTGACTGTTTTATAACGATTTGCTCAGCTTTCACTTGCTTAACAGGGCGCCGGTGATTTGCTGGGCGGGACGATAGTCCCCAGGGCAGGGCGACCGGTCGTTCTCTATCATCTGGAACGTCGTATCGAACTCATTAATCAGAGAGGCTGCGTGTGCGTACAAAACGGTCCATGTCAGCGTTGTTGTCCATTGGCGTAGTCACTATCGCGGCCACAATCGTTTCAGCGCCGGCGGCGTCTGCCGTTGGTGGCCCGTGTGGGCAAGGTGGCAACGGTTCGCTGGGTTCGATGACGGGTTCGCTCGGTTCGCTGACGGGATCACTGAGCGGTTCTGCCGCTACGGGTTCGCTCATGAACGGATTGCCCTGGATCACGGGTGCGCCCAATGGTGCGCTGCCCGTCCTCCGGGGTCGAACCAAGGCCATCGAAATGGTGACCGGTCCGGGTAGTCCCAATGACACGATCAATCGCTTCAGTGTTTCCGGTACCGACCTCGGAATCATGTGGGACGCCGGCAACGACCGCGACGTCTTGATGGCATTCGGCGACACAGTCGGGGACTGTGATAGCCCCGGCGACGACTGGCGCAGCAATGTGCTCTTCCGCAGCAGCAATACTGATATCGCGAACAAGTTTCGGATCGAGACTTCCCCCAAGGATGGTCCGAACCACTCGAAGGAAATCATCCCCGAACCCCAGATTGCCCCGGGGCTCGAGTTCACCACTATCCCGACGGCCGGAATCTCTTATGACGGAGTGCAATACATCCGGTTCATGTCCGTCCGTTCCTGGGATGTGCCGGGGGAGTGGACAACCAACTACTCGGGCCTCGCTTATTCCACCGACAACGGTGAGAACTGGGAAGTCGATCCGGCCACGGTGCGCGTGAACACCGGCGATTTCGATATCAACGTCCCGGGAATCCCCGCGATATCGCCGATCAACAAGAACTTCCAGCAGAGTGCCTTCCTCGATGGCGGTGACGGGTTCATCTACGAATACGGCACCCCGTCCGGACGTTCCGGTGGCGCACTATTGTCCCGGGTTCCGGGAGCGGAACTTCGCAATCCCCTTGCCTACGAGTACTGGAACGGGTCCACATGGAGTGCGGACTCAGACGGCGCAGTGACGGTAATCAAGTCACCGGTCAGTGAACTCTCGGTTCAGTGGAACGACTACCTCCACAAGTACGTCGCTATGTACACCAGTCCGATGGGGCTCGTGATGAGCCAGGCCGATCATCCGGAAGGTCCCTGGAGTGGATCGCAGGTCTTGGTCAGCGGAGCTACTTTGCCGGGCATCTACGGCGGATTCATGCATCCCTGGACCTCCCGAGACGGCAGCCATACCCTCGAATTTGTCGCGACTACGTGGGATCGATACAACGTGATCTACATGCAGACGAACCTAGAGGGCATGGATATGTCGCCGTGGGATTCTCGCGACCGGCCAGACCCCGCGACAACCGGTGAGGCGGAACTCCTCGAGATGAGGATGCCCGAAGAGCAGTAAGAGGTTTTGACAGAACTATGGCCTGCAACCGGAATTCGGTTGCAGGCCATAGTTCTTTTTGTCGTCAGAGAATGTAGAGCATTTCCTGGTACGTCGGAAGCGGCCAGTGATCGTCCGCGACCATGGTTTCGAGGAGATCCGCAGCAGTCCGAACTTCCGCCATTGCCGGCATCAGTACTTCCTGCGCATGCTTGGCCTGCTCGAGCGGAGACTCGTCGGGAATTGCCTTGATGCCGGCACGCAATGCGGCGAGGGCGCCGCGGAGCGCCGTGACCGGCTCCGAAACCTCATTCAGCGGTGCCAGATCCGGTTCGATCCCGGCAGCCTTGAGTGCCACGAAGTTCTGGGCGATTTCCGTCTGGTGACGCACTGCCGCCGGAAGGATAAGCGTCGTACCGATTTCGACTGCCAGACGTGCTTCGACGCCGATGCTCAATGCGTACTGCTCGAGGCCGACCTCGTAGCGGCTGTGCATTTCGCGATGATTGAAGACGTTGTACTTGTCGAACAACTCCAACGCGGATTCGGAAATGAGCTCAGGCAGAGCGTCCAGCGTGGTGCGCAGGTTGGGTAGTCCGCGAGCCGCGGCCTCGATCTGCCAGTTCTCCGAGTAGCCGTCACCGTTGAAGACAACAGCACCGTGGTTGGTGATGATGTCTGTCAGCAGGTTCTGTACGGCGGTGTCGAAGTCGGCGCCGTCGGCAACTGCCGTTTCGAGTTCGGTGGCCATGTAGTCGAGTGCTTCGGCCATGATGGTGTTGATCGTGACCATCGGACCGTTGACGGTCTGCATGGAACCGGGTGCGCGGAACTCGAACCTGTTGCCGGTGAAGGCAAATGGGCTGGTGCGGTTGCGATCGCCGGGATCGGTGGGCAGTACAGGGAGTGTATCGGCACCGATCATCATGGTGCCCTTGTCCTTCGACGACGTCGCGGCGCCCTTGGCGATCTGCTCGAAGACGTCGGCAAGCTGGTCGCCGAGGAAGATCGAGATGATGGCCGGCGGAGCCTCGTTGGCGCCGAGGCGATGATCGTTGGTTGCCGACGCCACCGAAGCGCGGAGCAGACCCGCGTACTTGTGGACAGCGCGAATAACAGCAGCACAGAACACCAGGAACTGAGCGTTGTCATGCGGATTGTCTCCGGGCACAAGCAAACTGCCCAGTTCCGAGTTGCCCAACGAGAAGTTGACGTGCTTGCCGGAGCCGTTGACACCGTCGAAAGGCTTCTCGTGGAACAGGCACTCCATACCGTGCTTCTTGGCGACGGTCTTGAACGTGGTCATCAGGAGTTGCTGGTGGTCGGCAGCGATGTTGCCGCGCTCGAACATCGGCGCGATCTCGAACTGGCCGGGAGCAACCTCGTTGTGACGGGTCTTCGCGGGAATACCGAGTTTGAACAGTTCACGCTCGGTGTCCATCATGAATCCGAGGACACGCTCGGGGATGGCACCGAAGTAGTGGTCGTCGAATTCCTGGCCCTTGGGTGGCTTGGTGCCGAAGAGTGTGCGGCCGGCGTTGAGCAGATCGGGGCGCGCCAGGAAGAAGTGGCGATCGATCAGGAAGTACTCCTGCTCCGGGCCACAGAAGGACACAATGTGCTCGGGATCGGTGTGGCCGAACAGCTTCAAGATGCGTTCGGCGTGCAGGCCCATGACCTGCTGTGACCGGAGCAGGGGAGTCTTGTGGTCGAGGGCTTCGCCGGTCATCGACACAAATACCGTCGGGATGCACAGTGTGTTGCCGTTGGGGTTCTCGAGAACGTAGGCCGGACTGGTGACATCCCAGCCGGTGTATCCGCGGGCTTCGAACGTATTTCGCAGGCCGCCGTTGGGGAAGCTCGACGCATCCGGCTCACCCTGGATGAGTGTCTTGCCGGCAAATTCGGCCATGGCAGAACCGTCGCCGACGGGCTCGAAGAAGCTGTCATGCTTCTCGGCGGTCAGGCCGGTGAGGGGGTAGAAGACGTGCGCGTAGTGGGTGGCGCCCTTCTCGAGTGCCCAGTCCTTCATCGCCGAAGCGACGGCGTCGGCGACTGCCGGATCCAGGGGCGCGCCCTGCTCGATCGTGGCGATCACAGACTTGTAGATCTGCTTGGGTAGGCGCTTCTGCATCACTACCTTGTTGAAGACGTTAGCGCCGAACACCTCACCCGGTGCTTCGTCGGTTGTGAAACTGACGACGGGAGGTACGTAGGCCTCAACATCTTTGATCGCTTGCAGACGGACTGCGTTTCCACTCATCTTTACTGACCTCTCACCCGGGCCCAGGGCAGCTGGTTGCGAGCCCGATTGCGGTCACCATACGAAACTTGTGTATCGGGAATGTTTCGTAAATATTTCGGCCGTCCACAATTGTGTCGGTGGGGTGGTGCACGATCGTCCGATGTCGACGATCCGGGTGTTGGTAGGAAGCACAGTCAAATCCGAGAATCTTGCCGAGGTGCTCGATCTTTACGACGAGCTTGTTCGCGAGACGCGACGAGAGGACGGCTGCATCAGCTACGAGTTGCTGCAGCGGACGGACGAACCGGGCGAGCTGATGTTGGTCGAGGAATGGCAATCGCAGGCGCATTTGGATGCCCATACGCATACCGAGCATTTTGTGCGTTTGGTTGCTGCTCTCGATAGGCTCGAGCAAGCGGCGCCCGCGATGATTTTGTCAAAAGTGTTGTGACAGAGGGCTTCCCTTTGGTTATTGGTGCAGGTAGGCTTGGGTGAATATTCGAATGGGGGTTCGATGAGCGATACGGCGGGGGCATTCGCGGATGCGTTGGTGGATGCGTTGGTGGAACAGCATGCGTCCATCGCGCGCGCTCAGTTCCTCGAGGTCGATGCGGTCACGTCGTTGTATTTCCGGCGGTGCGACGAGGATGAGCGGGCCGGGCGCAACGCAGCAGTTCAGGGTGAGTTCGTCAATGTCGAGGTCGCGTTTGTTCTGAGTATCACCGAGTATGCGGCGACGCGGATGATCACGTTGGGGTGCGATCTTCGTCTGCGGTTACATCGGGTGTCGTCGGTGTTCGCGTCGGGGGAGATCGATCTCGGTCAGGCGACGGCGTTGTCGGAGGCACTATCGAATGTGTCCGAGGATGCGCTGGATCTGATCGAAAAGTTGTTGGTCGAGGGTGCGGCGGGGTGCAGTAGTAGTCGACTCAAGGCGAGGGCACGCGCTCTGATTGCCCGTCACGATCCGGAGGGTGCGGTGGCCCGTCGTCGCCGGGCTCAGGAGGATCGGGATGTGCGGATCTGTGCGGGCGTAGACGGGATGTCGACGTTGGATGGGGTGTTGCCGGCCGTGGGGGCGCAGACTGTGGCGGCGAAGCTGCGGGCGATGTCGTTGCAGGTGTGTGCGCGTGATCCTCGTACGTTGGCGCAGCGTCGCGCGGATGCGTTGGTGGCGTTGTCGGAGGGGCGGTCGATACTCGAATGTTCTTGTGGGAGTGAGTGTGCGCGGGCCGGTTCGCCGGAACCTTCGACTGCCCCGTCGGCGACGATTCTGGTGGGTGTCAGTGCGTCGACGTTGCTGGGATTCGATGATCTGCCGGCGTTTCTGCATGGTTACGGGGCTATTGATGCGGAGTTGGCGCGTGAGATCGCGGCGGACAGTACGTGGCGGCGGGTGCTCACGCTTTCGGAGGAGGATCGGCTGACGTTGTGCGCCACCAGTGCTCGGGGTGGACCTATTCTCGGGGTGGGTAAACGGGTTGCGGCTCCGCTGATTTCGCCGGCTGCGGTTGCGGCTCGGAAGAAGTTTCGGGAGGAGTGGACGTATCGGCCGACTGTTGCGTTGGCGCAGGCGGTTCGTACGCGGGACGGTACGTGTCGGTTCCCGAATTGTGTTGTGCGGGCGGAGAGTTGCGATCTCGATCATACGGTTGCATTCGATCACGAGGATCCTGATGGTGGCGGGTTGACGACTGAGCTCAATTTGGCATGTTTGTGCCGGAAACATCATCGGCTCAAGACGTTCGGGTATTGGTCGGTGCGTCAAGTTGGGGGCGCGCGGTTGGAGTGGACTGATCCGCGGGGCGTGGTGGTGGTGACGAAGCCGCGTGGCGCGTTCTGTGATGTCGATGTCGCGCCGGATGTCGGGGAGCGGTTCCGTTTGACGGACAGTCATGTGGTCGAGAGGTTGTTTCGGTGTCATGGTCGCGGGGTCGAGGCGGATTTGGAGTATCTGCTTGATTCGACGGTGGCGGGGTGGCGGAGGATTCGTCCGCGGGCGGCTGGCAGGCCGCAGTTCAGTGTTCCGTCGGGGCTCGGCGATCCGCCACCGTTCTGAGTGGGCCAGTTGATCGAAAATCGACGGGTCCGACCCATCGGCTCTGGCCAATTGAAGTGCCGATGGGTCGAACCACTGTCATTCGCGTTGAGCACACAACGCGGTGACCCTCTATCCGTGCCGAGCTGACCCCTCATGTCTGACCCTGCCCCGGTCACGGTAGATCTGTGCCCGAGTTTGGTCCAGGGTTTCGCTCAGAATTTCTCGAGTGGGGACTAAAGTCCCGACCTGAGAGGGTGGCGGAATGTCCGAAGTTAATGCTGGCGGCCGCCCCACGTGAAACACCACCGCCCCGGCCTCATTCGAGGGTCGGGGCGGTGGTGCCTGTTCGCACGTACAGTGCACGTCGTCCTGATTTTGCGGTATAACCGCTGGTCAGAGAGTGCCCCCGGCAGGATTCGAACCTGCGACCAAGAGATTAGAAGGCTCTTGCTCTATCCCCTGAGCTACGGAGGCGCGCACCAGATATTACCTTCCCCAGATAATGGGTTCGACACCCCTCTGCGGAATAGGCTCGTACTCGAGTGTGCACCGAATGGGAGCCGAATGATGCGCGATGTTCTGAAGGAACTGCTGACGGTCTGGCGTGCAGGCGGGACGGCCGGCGTCGGGACGGTCGTGCGCACCTACCGTTCGGCACCCAGATTGCCGGGCGCATCGATGATGGTGGCCCCCGACGGCGCTGTCACAGGCTCGGTATCGGGTGGGTGCGTCGAAGGTGCTGTGTATGAAACTGCCACGGAGGTAATCGAATCCGGGGTTCCAGTATTGGAGAAGTACGGCGTCACCGATGATGATGCCTTTGCGGTCGGGCTGACCTGTGGGGGAACGATCGAGGTATTTGTCGAGTCGATTTCTCGGCAGAATTTTGACAGTCTCGAGAGTGTTGCCGCGGACGTGGAGGAGCATCGACCCGTGGCGGTGGCGACGGTCATTGCCCATCTGGATCCGTCGTGGGTGGGTCGGCGGTTGGTGATCCGACCGAACAGTGCGGACGGATCGATCGGATCCGCACGCGCGGATGCGGCCGTGATCGATGATGCGCGGGGACTACTGGCCGCGGGGCGCACCGAGGTTCTGACGTACGGCCCGGATGGTGAGCGTCGAGGAGAGGGAATGCGCGTATTTGTTGCGAGTTACGCTCCGCGAGCGCGGATGCTGGTGTTCGGCGCTATCGATTTTGCTGCTGCGGTAGCGCGTCAAGGTTCGTTTCTCGGGTATCGGGTGACGGTGTGTGATGCGCGTGAGGTCTTTGCCACCCCGTCGCGATTTCCGACGGCCGATGAGGTGGTGATCGATTGGCCCCATCGATATCTGGCAGCGCAGGCCGAAGCAGGAGAGATCGACTCGCGCACCGTTATTTGTGTCCTGACCCACGATCCGAAGTTCGATGTCCCCCTTCTCGAGGTTGCACTCCGACTGCCGGCGGTGGCATTTGTCGGTGCAATGGGTTCACGTCGAACACATGAGGACCGGCTCGAGCGCCTGCGCGCTGCCGGCGTCACGGACATCGAGCTGGCGCGATTATCCAGTCCGATCGGATTGGATCTCGGTGCGCGAACCCCGGAGGAGACTGCCGTCTCGATCGCTGCGGAGATCATCGCGACGAGATGGGGTGGGGAAGGTACGTCGCTGAGTGGACTGGACGGACCGATCCATCGAAGAGGCTCTGACCTGGGGAGTTGAACCTTCAGGCACAGTGCCCTTGACTCGCTGTGGTACTCGGCCGAAGCTGGGAGGGCAGGCGAATATGGGGTGCATCACATGCAGGTTCCAGGTCCGTTCGAATACGAACGCGCAACCGGTATCGACCACGCCATCGGATTGCTCGACAGGTTGGGCGACCAAGCGCGGGTGCTTGCGGGTGGCCACAGCCTGCTTCCGATGATGAAGATTCGACTGGCGAACCCGGAGTATCTGATCGACATCAACGGATTGGCGGACCAACTGGGCTACGTCACCGTCGAGGAGACGCAGGTTCGAATCGGAGCAATGGCACGTCACCGTCAACTGCTCGAATCCGACGCACTCGCTGATGTCTTCCCGATCTTTCGCGACGCAGAAAAAGTGATCGCTGATCCGGTTGTGCGCAATCGTGGCACCATCGGAGGGTCGTTGTGTCAGGCCGATCCAGCCGAAGATCTGACCACGGTGTGTTCGGTTCTCGGTGCAACCTGCGTTGTACGAGGACCGTCCGGAACCCGCGAGATCCCGATGGCCGAATTTCATCTCGGACCGTACGAGACCGCAGTGAGCGGCAACGAAATACTTCTGGAGATCAGGATTCCGCGTCGGCGTCATAGTTCGAGCGCTTACGCGAAGGTGGAACGGCGAGTGGGGGATTGGGCGATCACGGCCGCCGGGGCAGCGGTGTGGATGGACGGTGGAGTTGTCGCCGGCGCGCGAGTCGGACTTACTGCCGTCAATCCTGATCCGCTGGCACTGGCAGCGATTGCTCTGTACCTGGAAGGACTGACGCCGTCGGAAGAGGTGTATCGCCGCGCCGGAGAGATGGCCGCGCAGGCCTGTGAACCTGTCACCGATCCGCGCGGAACCGCTGACTACAAACGCCATCTCGCAGCGGAACTCACGGTGCGAACCTTGCGAACTGCTGTAACTCGGATCGGCGAACAAGACACCGGAGGCTGATGTGCGGGTAACGATGACGGTGAACGGCGAACCCGTCTCGGAAGAGGTGGAACCACGGATGCTGTTGGTGCACTTCCTTCGAGATCAATTGCGGCTTACCGGAACACATTGGGGATGCGACACCAGTAATTGTGGAACGTGTGTGGTTGCGGTGGACGGAGAGCCCGTGAAGTCGTGCACCATGCTCGCGGCAATGGCCGACGGTCACGAGATCAGGACCGTCGAGGGCCTCGAACGTGACGGCGTGCTCGATCCGATCCAAGAAGGATTCATGCAATGCCACGGGCTGCAGTGCGGATTCTGCACGCCCGGAATGATGATTACCGCGCGGGCGCTCCTCGATCGAAATCCCGACCCGGACGAACCCACGATTCGTGAAGCGATCTCCGGTCAGATTTGCCGATGCACCGGCTATACGACGATTGTGCGTTCGGTTCAGTGGGCGGCGGCGCATCCGGTAGGAGGTGCGTGATGACGGCGGTTGATGTTGGTCCCGAACCTGAGGTGAACGACGGAAAGCCGTGTGGGCATGGCCGGATGCTCCGGAAGGAGGATCCACGCTTCATTCGGGGGCAGGGTCATTACCTTGACGACGTGCAACTTCCCGGCATGCTGCATTTGGCGATCTTGCGGTCACCGGTCGCGCACGCGCGGTTGGTGAGTATCGATACCAGTGCAGCGCAGGCACATCCGAAGGTCAAAGCTGTGATTACCGGTGAGGACCTTGCGGCCCAAGGTCTCGCGTGGATGCCGACGCTGTCCAATGACGTTCAAGCGGTCTTGGCGACGGACAAGGTGCGGTTCCAAGGTCAGGAAGTTGCGTTTGTTGTTGCCGAGGATCGATATTCGGCCCGCGACGCCTTGGAATTGATCGACGTCGAGTACGACATCCTCGACCCGGTGATCGATGCTCGGACGGCATTGTCTCCGGACGCTCCGGTGATTCGCACGGATCTCGACGGTAAGACCGACAATCACTGTTTCGACTGGGAAACCGGGGACAAGGCCGCCACCGATGCGGTGTTCGCCGCTGCCGAGGTGGTAACCAAGCAGGAGATCGTCTATCCGCGGGTCCATCCAGCGCCGATGGAAACCTGTGGGTCCGTAGCTGATTACGATCGCGTCACCGGAAAGCTGACGCTGTGGTCGACCAGTCAGGCGCCGCACGCGCACCGCACTCTTTACGCCCTGGTGGCGGGTCTTCCCGAGCACAAGATCCGCGTGATCTCCCCGGACATCGGCGGTGGATTCGGAAACAAGGTGCCGATCTATCCGGGATATGTGTGCTCCATCGTCGCTTCCCTGGTGACCGGAAAGCCGGTCAAATGGATGGAGGATCGCAGCGAAAACCTCACCAGCACAGGGTTTGCGCGTGACTACATCATGGTCGGTGAGATTGCGGCAACCAAGGAAGGCAAGATCCAGGCCATCCGCACGCATGTATTGGCTGACCATGGTGCATTCAACGGAA
Source organism: Rhodococcus sp. OK302 (assembly GCF_002245895.1). Lineage (NCBI taxonomy): Bacteria > Bacillati > Actinomycetota > Actinomycetes > Mycobacteriales > Nocardiaceae > Rhodococcus > Rhodococcus sp. OK302. The sequence continues at coordinate 5,205,352 of NZ_NPJZ01000001.1, read as the reverse complement.
CTGCAGCGCCTACCAAGTATCCGGCTGGGTTTTTCGGTGTGTTCACCGGTAGCTACGACCTCGAGGCTGCTTATTGCTCGATGACTGCCGTCTACACGAACAAGGCTCCGGGTGGTGTGGCGTACGCGTGCTCTTTCCGCATCACCGAGGCGGTGTATCTGGTGGAGCGGTTGGTCGACTGCCTTGCATTTGATCTGGAGATGGATCCTGCGCAGTTGCGGCTCAAGAACTTGTTGAAGCCGGACCAGTTTCCGTACACCAGCAAGACCGGTTGGAAATACGATTCGGGTGACTACGAAACCACCATGCGCAAGGCGATGGAGATGATCGGCTACGACGCCCTACGCCGCGAACAGGCCGAGAAGCGTTCTCGCGGAGAGCTGATGGGCATCGGGATGTCTTTCTTCACCGAAGCTGTCGGCGCCGGCCCGCGTAAGGATATGGATATTCTCGGGCTCGGAATGGCCGACGGTTGTGAACTGCGAATCCATCCCACAGGCAAAGCGGTAGTGCGTATTTCGGTCCAAACTCAGGGTCAGGGACACGAGACCACATTCGCACAGATCGTGGCAGAAGAACTTGGGATTCCTCCCGACGACATCGACGTGGTGCATGGTGACACCGACAACACGCCATTCGGGCTCGGCACCTACGGCAGTCGGTCCACCCCGGTTTCCGGCGCTGCGGCGGCCCTGGTGGCCCGAAAAGTGCGCGACAAGGCCAAGATCATCGCCTCCGGAATGCTCGAGGTTTCCGTGGCGGATCTGGACTGGTCCAAGGGTTCATTTCATGTGAAAGGAGATCCGTCGGCTTCGGTCACGATTCAAGAGATCGCGATGCGGGCACACGGCGCGGGTGATCTACCCGAGGGAATCGAAGGTGGGCTCGAGGCCCAGATCTGTTACAACCCAGAGAATCTGACCTATCCGTATGGCGCCTATTTCTGTGTAGTCGACATCGACCCGGGCACGGCGCAGGTGTCCGTCCGGAGATTCTTGGCGGTGGATGATTGCGGAACCCGAATCAACCCGATGATCATCGAGGGCCAAGTGCACGGCGGCATCGTCGACGGTATCGGTATGGCGTTGATGGAGATCATCAGCTTCGACGAGGACGGCAACTGCCTGGGCGGTTCGCTCATGGACTACCTCATCCCGACGGCACTGGATGTGCCCAACCTGGAAACCGGCTTCACGGTGACACCCTCGCCGCACCATCCGATCGGTGCCAAGGGAATTGGTGAAAGCGCTACCGTCGGCTCGCCGCCGGCCGTCGTCAATGCGGTTGTCGACGCCTTGAAGCCGTTCGGGATCAGGCACGCCGACATGCCGCTGACGCCGTCGCGAGTGTGGGAAGCAATGCAGGGCCGGGCCACACCACCGAACTGAGTGACGGGACATCTTCGCCATGAACGGCACCACGAACGATTTGCGATTGCGAGCAGAGCAATTGCTCAGCGAGCGACGTCCGTTTGTGAACGCCACCGTTGTGAGAGCCCAGCAACCCACGTCGGCTCATCCCGGAGATTCGGCAATTGTCCTCTCGGACGGCACTATCGAAGGATTTGTGGGAGGGCAGTGCGCCCAGAACTCGGTTCGAGTTGCGGCCCGGGGAGCGCTGAAGAGTGGTGAAAGTGTGTTGCTGCGAGTGCTTCCCGACGGTTCGCCTGAGTTTCCGAAAACCAAAGGTGCGGACGTGGTGATCAACCCCTGCCTGTCCGGCGGTGCGATGGAAATCTTCCTCGAACCCAATCTGCCCGCGCCGGTATTGGGTGTCTTCGGTGACACTCCGATCGCGAAGACGCTGGCCGAGTTCGCTGGGATGCTTCACTTCGATGTCGCGCACTGCTCGGTTGATGCTGCCCCCCAATCGATTCCAGAAGAGACAACGGCCGTGATCATTGCCAGTCTCGGGGGAGAGGAAGCGCATACGGTTCGCGCTGCCTTGGATGTCGGGGTGGAATACATCGGACTGGTGGCTAGCCGTGTCCGCGGTGCATCCGTTCTCGACCAACTGGAATTGACCGAATCGGAACGTGCGCGCGTACACACCCCGGTGGGGCTGTACCTCGGGGCAAAGACGCCGGCCGAGATTGCAGTGTCCATCGTCGCTGACTTGGTCCGTGCCATTCGTCTCGACGGTCTCGGTGCCGTTGAAACGGCGGCACCGACGCCAAAGACCTCGGTTGATCCGATTTGTGGGATGGTCGTGACAATCGGGCCGGATACACCACACCTCGAGGTTGACGGCGTCGACGTCTGGTTCTGCTGCCCGGGTTGTCGCCGCCAGTATGAAAAAAGCAGTCAGTTCGAGAACAGATGAGCGGCGAGTTCTCCGATGTGGCCGAACTGATCAGCCGCTTCGACACACGTGACTACCTGCTGGACGAAGGTACCGCTACCGCCCTGTATCTGGCTTTGGAGTTGGGCCGGCCATTGTTGCTCGAAGGTGAACCGGGAGTGGGAAAGACCACTGCGGCAAAGGCATTGGCGCAAACGCTCGACGTGCCCTTGATTCGATTGCAGTGTTACGAGGGACTGAGTGCCGACGAAGCTCTCTACGATTGGAACTATCAGCGTCAACTGCTCGCGATAAAACTGTCCGAAGCTCGCGGGGGCGCACTCGATGAGGCCGACCTCTTTACCGAGGAGTTCTTGCAGGAACGCCCGATCCTGCGCTGTGTCCGCCACCGAGGCCCCGCTGCGCCGGTGCTGCTCATCGACGAAATCGACCGTGCCGACGACGAATTCGAGGCTTTGCTCCTCGAGTTTCTGGGTGAATCGGCGGTCACGGTGCCTGAGCTGGGTACGTTCACAGCGTTGCACCCGCCGGTGGTCGTACTGACGTCCAACCGAAGTCGCGACCTCCACGACGCCCTCCGTCGGCGCTGTCTCTACCACTGGATCGACTACCCACACCCGCAGCGCGCAGTGGCAATCGTGCGCCGAATGGTGCCGTCGGCGAATCTCACGCTGATCGAGCATGCCACCGCCTTCGTGGGGCAGATCCGCGGCGCCGACCTGGACAAGGCACCCGGCATCGCCGAAACCATCGACTGGGTGTCCGCGCTTGTGACGCTGGGGGTGGCAGACCTTGTCGCCGACGATGTGATTGTCAGTTTGGGGGCGTTGGCAAAAACGCCCGACGATCGCGCAGTGCTCCGCGACGCCTATCTCACGCAGATCACCGGATGAAAGGCACACGATGAAGATCGCACACGAATTCACCGTCAACGCACCCGTCGAGCAAGCCTGGACAACCCTGACCGATCTGGAAGGAATCGCGCCGCTACTGCCCGGAGCGCAGATGACCGGCCGAGAAGGAGACCAGTTCCTCGGCAAAGTCACGATCAAAGTGGGACCGGTGTTGAGCGAGTTCGCCGGCCGCGCGAAGTTTGTCGAGAAGGACGAAGCGACGCACCGAGCGGTGATCGACGCACGTGGTCGTGAATCTCGGGGATCGGGCAATGCGAGTGCAGTCATCACGGCTCAGTTGTATCCGGAAGGATCGCAGACCCGGGTGAGCGTCGATACCGACGTGAAGATCGTGGGAAAGCTGGCGCAGTTCGGCAGTTCCATGATCACGCAGGTGTCCGAAAAGCTCATGGGGGAGTTCGCGGCCTCATTGGAATTGAAACTGGCCGGCCCCCCAGTGATAGCAGTGCCGCTGGTACTGGAAGCACAAACCGTCGAGCCGCTCGATGTCATTGAACTTGCCGGCGGGTCCGTCGCCAAACGGGCATTGCCGATGCTGGCCGCGGTGGCCTTGGTGATCGTGGTGATTGTCCTCTGGCGTCAACGCGGCCGATGATCAACACCTCGGGGACGGCGTTGCTGCGCGGAGTAGATGTGGCGGCCTTCGCGACTGCATTTGCGGACAGGCTTCGCCGAGGCGGGGTCGGAGTATCGGCCGTCGGCGCTGCCAATTTCAGCTTCGCTCTGAATGTGGCGTCGCCGCGCACTCGAACGCGCCTGTATTGGGCGGCGCGGATCACCCTGATCAACCGCCAAGAAGATCTCGATGCATTCGACTCGGTCTTCTCGGAGGTCTTCGACAACGTCACTGTCGCGCTGGATCCGCCGGCCCGCCGTGCTGGGCGCGAGCACAACACAGACGTGTCCACACGCGTCGGCCACGTCGATGCCGGACGGCTCGACACCGATGCGGACGAGGTTGTCTTGCCCTGGATCGGCCGGGGCCATTCCGGTCTGCAAGCCGACGTGCAGCGGCAACGTCGACCGGGCCGTGTGCTGCCCAGCTCCCTCACCGACAAATCCGAAGAACCATTTGCGCAATTGAGCGCACGCGACCTCGGATTACTCGGAATGTGGATCGAACAAGCCGCACAGGACTGGCCCCGGCGCCGACGCCGAAGGCGTCGACTGGGTCATCGTGGACGCGTCGATCTGCGGGCGAGCATGCACTCGTCGAGACGGACTGGTTTCGAATTCATTCGATTGGCCCGCGCCCACACACAGAGCCGGCCCCGCACCATCGTCGTGATCTGCGACGTGAGCCGTTCGATGCATGGATACGCGGCCATGTATCTGCATTTGATGAGAGTTGCAGCACGGCGCGGGGACGCCGAGGTATTCGCCTTCTCCACCACCTTGACCCGGCTCACGCCGACACTGGCGCACCGCAGCGCCGACGCGGCCATCGCCCAAGCCAACGACCGAGTCGTGGATAAATACAGCGGAACCCACATCGGATTTTCCATCGCGGAACTGCTGTCCTCGCATCACGGTCAAACCCTGCGAGGGGCCGTGGTTGTCATCGCCTCCGACGGCTGGGACAGCGACGATCCCGAAATCCTCGGCCGTGCGATGGCCCGTGTGAGGCGCCGCGCCCACCGAGTGGTGTGGCTCAACCCGCGAGCCGGAGCAGATGGATTCCAGCCGTTGACCGGGTCGATGGCGGCGGCCTTGCCCTACTGTGACGCTCTGCTGCCGGCGGATACTTTGACCGCGCTTCGCGCCATGTTTCGAGCCGTCTCCGACGCTGTTTGAGATGCTGTTCCACTGGCGTCTCCGACGCTGTGTCGTAGGTGGATTGTCATCGGCGATATGCGAGGTCCTACCCTTGAGCTATGGCTACACCCGACCTTGCACCGACTGATTCCCCTCCGCAAAGCAGCGTCCGCGCTTCTTCGACCGCCATTTTTGTGGTCTGTGGGCTGATCGCCGGGCTGGTCGCAGCCATCGTCGTGGGGCTTTCCGCGGCGCAGGCACTGACTTTGCTCGGCATTCCTGATCCCGGTGCGATCACGACGTACGGACTGCCCGCAGTCCGCGCAATCGGAGAAGTTGCCGCTGTCATCGCGATCGGGTCACTGCTGCTGGCAGCGTTCTTCGTGCCGCCGCAGAAATCGGGTGTGCTGGACGTCGACGGTTATCGGGCGGTTCGGACGGCGTCGGCTGCCGCGATCGTGTGGGCGGCCTGTTCGTTGGTCATGATTCCGATGACCTTGTCGGATTCGTCGGGTCAGCCGTTCTCCGAAGCAATCAAACCGGAGAACCTGTGGTCGGGACTCTCGCTGATCGAGACGGCCGGGGCCTGGCGCTGGACAGCCGTCATCGCTGTAGTTCTCGCGATCCTGGCGCGTTTGACCCTGCGCTGGTGGTGGACGCCGCTGCTGCTGGTCGTGGGCCTGCTAGGCCTGATGCCGCTGGCCCTCACCGGTCACTCGTCCTCGGGTGGATCGCACGACATCGCGACTAACAGCCTGATCCTTCACCTCGTCGCGGCCTCGCTGTGGGCTGGTGGATTGTTTGCGCTCCTCGCGCACGCTCGCCGCAGTGGCGAGTACACGGACGTAGCTGCTCGACGCTTTTCGACCGTCGCAACCATCTGCTTTGTCGTCATGGGATTCAGTGGCGTCATCAACGCAATTGTTCGTCTCCCACTCGACGACTTGTTCACGACGACCTACGGGCAGTTGATCGTCGCGAAGATAGTCGCGCTGATCATTCTGGGTGGTTTCGGTTGGGCTCAGCGTTCGCGCTCGTTGCCGGCGCTCGCCGAGAACCCGCAATCTCGTTCGGCCCTGATCCGTTTTGCCGGCGGCGAGGCCATCATCTTTGCCGCAACCATCGGCCTGGCGATCGGACTGGGTCGCACGCCGCCGCCACCGCCGTCGAGTATCCCCACGATTCCCGAGGTCGAACTCGGTTACAACCTGCCCGATCCGCCGTCGTTCATGGCTTTCGTGACGGAATGGCGCTTCGATCTCATGTTCGGCACGGCGGCAATCGTGGCTGCCGTGCTCTACGTGATCGGTCTGCGCAAGCTCTCCAAGCGTGGCGATGCCTGGCCCGTCGGCCGGACCATCGCCTGGATGAGCGGTTGCGCGGTGCTGCTGATTGCCACGTCCTCGGGCGTCGGCAAGTATGCGACTGCTGTGTTCAGCGTTCATATGGGCGGACACATGGCGCTGTCGATGTTGGCTCCGGTTCTGCTTGTTCTGGGCGCGCCCATCACGCTGGCGTTGCGTGCACTCGACCCCGCCGGAAAAGACGGAGTTCCGGGTATCCGTGAATGGATCTTGATCGCGCTTCACAGCCCGTTCTCGCGGTTCATCACCCACCCGATCGTTGCTGCGGTTCTCTTTGTCGGCGGTTTCTACGTCCTGTACCTCGGCGGTATCTACGGCGCGACAGTCGATTCACACAGCGCGCATCTGCTGATGAATCTGCACTTCATCCTCAGCGGTTATCTCTTCTACTGGGTGGCCATCGGTATCGATCCGTCGCCGCGCCAACTCCAACCGGTGACCAAGCTGGCCATGGTGTTCGGCTCGCTGCCGTTCCATGCGTTCTTCGGCATCGCCTTGATGAGCACCACGACGATCATGGGCGGAGAGTTCTTCCGCTCACTGGGCCTGGGCTGGAACAACGATCTACTCGGCGATCAGCAGTTGGGCGGCAGTATCGCCTGGGCGACGGGTGAGATCCCGCTGATGGTGGTCATGCTTGCGCTCCTGGTGCAGTGGTCGCGCAGTGACCGCAAAACTGCCGTTCGGACAGACCGTGCGGCGGAACGCGATCACGACGCCGATCTGGCCGCTCACAACGCGATGTTCGCCGAACTGGCGCGACGCGACCGCGATGGTTGGCCGGCACGCGAGAAGTCGGAAGAATCCTCGTCAGCGGACTAAGCAGCGATCAATAAATCGGGTCAGTGCAGTGCCGGTATTTCCGTGGCCTCGAACACCACGTCGGTTCGGCTGATCTCGATGTTGCAGGCGTTGCAGGTGTACCGGGGGAGCAGGAGGTGATCTCCGGCTCGGTGAAAGAACTCGAGCCCGGACAGTCCGTCCGGGGATAGTTGGTCTTTGGCCCACTCGTTGAGTGCCGCGAAAACCGGAAAGAAGTCCAGGCTCTTGGGCGTCGTACGGTATTCCTGCCGGCGGGCGCCGTCTGTGACAGGCACCCGCGCCAGCATTCCGTTCTCGACGAAGACAGTGAGGCGGTCAGCGAGGGTGACCGGGGAGATCGAGCCGAGCGCTTCCTGGAAGTCGCTGAATCTGCGGATGCCCTGCAAGGCCGCAGACAAGATGAAGGTGGACCAACGGTCGGCGAGAACACTTGTCGAGTCCATGTTGGCTGCCACGTCGTTGGCGGAGGATCGGCGGGATCGGCGATCGCTGACATCGAGAAGCAATCTGTCGTCGACCTCGGTGTAGACATCGCGGGCTGAGACGCCGATCGCATGGCATTCTCCGCAGCCGAATACGGGTGCAATCAGGTGCCCGCAAGCGAGATGCCGGAGGGCGGTATCGGATCTGCGGCTTTCTCGGGGTGCCCACGCTCGGTCCCAAGTCCAGAGCGCAACAAACGTCTGCCAGAGTTGCTCGCCGGATTCGGTGAGCACGTATTCGTTTCGCGGCGGTGAGGTCGAGTACTGACGTGCTTCGAGAATGCCGTCGGCAGTCAGTCGGGTGAGCCGTTGTGACAGGACCGCATCTGAGATCTGCAAGTCGTCACCCAGTTGCCGGAAGCGTCGCGCGCCGCCCAACGTGTGGCGAATGATCTGCAGGCTCCATTTGTCGCCGGCGATCAGGAGCGCGTGCCCCAAGGCGGACGACGCGGGGCGCGGCGCGTTCGCAGGGGTATGCGGCTTCGTGGACATGGACTTCATCATTGCAAACCTCCGTACTCGCGTTCGACCGGCTCGCCGCGTTCGCCGACGTCAGAATCACTCTTGTAAACGAAGTGATGACGTAATTCTCGCGCAGCGGAGGGCGTTCCGCATCGGCGAATTCATCTGTAGATAGGCGCTAGAAGTCGGCTAACGGTATGTCGGGCGACATCGTCGAGTCACTATGGGTCTTGTAGTAATCAATTCAAGGCGCTAATCTACGGGACAAGCGATTGTGATGTCGGCAACCGTGTTCCCAGCTCCTTGTCCAGATTCTGCGGACGATTCCCGAGAAGGAAGTGCACAGCGATGAGACTGCATCCTCAAACGACGGTGGATGAGTACACCCGGGCCGGCTTGTGGGGGCAGGACACGTGGGACGTGCTGCTGGCAAAGAACGTCGCAGCGCAACCCGATGCCATTTCCATCGTCGACCCGGCAAATCGGGACGCCATCACTGACGGTCCGCCGAGAGAACTCACCTGGGCGGAGCTTTCAGACCTCGTAGATCGACTCGCGGTCACGCTGCTCGATGCAGGAATCGGTATTGACGACGTTGTGGGCGTGCAGTTGCCCAACTCGGTCGAGCTCTCGGCGGCGCTGCTTGCGATCACCAGTATCGGCGCCATCGCCTCGCCTCTGCCTGTCCAGTACCGCGAGTACGAGCTCGAACAGCTGGCCGAGCTCGCGAAGTTCCGTGCATTCGTGACGGTCAGTCGCGTTGGCAGTCACCGGCTGGTCGACTCGGCTGTGACAGTCAAGAGCAGTGTCCCCGGCCTTACGACGGTGTTTGCATTCGGCGACAACCTTCCGGCCGGCGCCGTGGACATGGGAGCAGCATCGGCAGAGGTCACTGATTTCAGCGCTCTGCGCGAGCACCGCGCCACATTCACCGCCGATCCGAACGACTGCGTCACGATCTGCTGGACATCGGGTACGGAGTCGACGCCCAAGGCGGTTCCGCGGTGCCCCAACGACTGGTACGGGTCCGCCATGGGGAGCGTATCTGCCGCTGCTCTCACGCGAGATGACGTGCTGCTCAACCCATTCCCGATGGTCAACATGGCCGGAATTGCCGGCATGTTCCTACCCTGGCTCATGACCGGTGCGACGCTGGTGCAGCATCATCCGTTCGATGCGCCTACCTTCTTCGGCCAGCTGATGCAGCGCAAAGTCACGTACACCGTCGCACCGCCCGCGCTACTGACCCGAGCACTCGCCAGCGACGCTGCGTCCGCCGGTGTTTTCGACAGCGTCCGCGTCATCGGCTCAGGTTCGGCTCCGTTGTCTCCCCACATGATCGGGGAGTACAAAGAACGTTTCGATATCGAGATCAACAACTGCTTCGGCTCCAACGAGGGCACGTGTCTTGTCGGTGACCAGGTGACCGTGCCCGAGCTTGGCCGTCGCGCCGTCTACTTCCCGCGGTTCGGTTCGCCCGACCACACGTGGGACAACACAGCGTCGCTCGGGATGGACAATCGACTGGTCGATCTCGCGACAGAAGAAGAGATTACGACTGCGGGTGTGCCGGGAGAATTACGCATCAAGGGGCCCCAGGTTTTTTCGGGATACCTTGCGGGAACGGCATCGTCGAGCCCCTTCGACAAGCATGGCTACTTCGCGACCGGCGACATTTTCCAGTACGTCGCTGACGAGACAGGCGACCTGCGGTACCTCCAGTACGTCGACCGCGCCAAAGACCTGATCGTGCGCGGCGGAATGAACATCTCACCCGCTGAACTCGAGTCCATGCTGGCCGGACATCCGGCGGTGGCAGAAGCCGCCATGATCGGGATTCCCGATACGGAAATGGGCGAGCGCGTCGCAGCGGTGATCGTGGCTTCCGGCGACGTCGATCCCACACTCGAAGACATCCTGAGTTTCCTTCGCGCACAGAATATTGCAGCCTACAAACTGCCCGAATCCTTGACCGTGCTCGACGAATTGCCGAGAAATCCTGTCGGGAAGGTCGCCAAGCGCGACCTTCGAACGATGGTCGTTGCAGTTTCGTCGAGTGCGTCCAAGAGTTAAGGAGAGTGTCAGATGACTGACCCCGTATACGTCCTGGGCGGAGCCCAGACCGATTTTGCTCGCAACTGGACCAAAGAAGGCCTCGGTCTCTTCGACATGTTCGCGGAGATCCTTCCAGCCACACTGGCCGACGCCGGAGTGGCCCCATATGAGGTGGAAGTCATCCACGTGGGAAACCTTGCCGGAGAACTATTTTCCGGCCAGGCGCAGCTCGGTGGAATGGTCGTCGCAGCCGAGCCCGGACTGGACGGCGTGCCGAGCACCCGCCACGAGGCGGCATGCGCGTCGGGCGGTACAGCGATTCTGGCGGCCTGCGCCGACATCCAGGCCGGACGCTACGACGTGGCACTGGTGGTCGGTGTCGAACTGATGCGCAATGTTTCGGCGCAGACAGCGGCCGAACACCTGGGTTCTGCGGCCTGGGCCGGCCGTGAGGCAGTCGACGCAACCTTCCCGTGGCCGGCTCTCTTTGCCGAGATCGCTACCGAGTACGACCGGCGCTACGGACTGGATCATGTCGAGTTGGGTCGGTTTGCCGAAATCGCATTTGGTAACGGCGCCACCAATAATCTTGCTCAGACGCGTGATTGGGATTTCCCAGAAGGCTCGTTCGACGAAAATGACGACATCAATCCGGTCGTGGAAGGCCTGCTTCGTAAGACTGACTGCGGCCGGATCACCGACGGGGCAGCGGGAGTCATCCTTGCCGGGCCCAAGTTTGCTCAGGCATGGGCTGAGCGCAATGGCCGCACACTCGAGGACGAAGCGAACATTGCAGGCTTCGGGCATCGCACTGCAACGCTGCTGCTCGCAGACAAACTGGAGCAGAGCGCTGACGCCGATTACATGTTCCCGCATCTGCGCGGTGCGGTAGAAGACGCCTACCGGCGCGCCGGTATCGCGGGCGTGGAGGACCTCGACGTGGCAGAAATTCACGACTGCTTCACCATCAATGGACTGGTCACGCTCGAACATATCGGAGTGGCGGCTCCAGGCAAGGGCGGTCAAGCCGTCACACAAGCAGTGATAGGCCGCAATGGCAGCTTGCCCGTCAATCCCGGCGGCGGCCTTCTCGCGAACGGGCATCCCGTGGGGGCAACTGGAGTGCGGATGGTTCTCGACGCTGCAAAACAGGTGACCGGGCGGGCCGGTGATCACCAGATCGACGGTGCGCGTACTGCTTTGACGGTCAATATCGGTGGATCGTTCACCACCGCCGTGTCTACCGTGGTGACGCGAGGTATCCGATGACTAGCGGCCGCGAAGCCTATGTCCTCGGTTCTCTCCGAACTCCGCGCGGGAAGTCCTCGGCATCGGGCGGACTAGCCGGTACAACTCCACTGCAGCTGGTGGAGCAGTTGTTGAACGGTTTGGTGACGAGGCTGGGTCTCGACCCGAATGTGGTCGACGAATTTGTCTTGGGTTCAGCCACTCAGGTCGGACCGCAGGGCGGAAACATCGCTCGCACCGCGATTCTCACTTCTGGTTGGCCTCAACATATTCCAGGATTGATGGTCAACCGTTTCTGTGCATCCGGCATCGACGCCGTATCGCTCGCTTCGGCACTGGTGCGCTCGGGCCAGGCCGACCTCGTGATTGCGGGCGGAGTTGAATCCTCCTCGTCTGTACCGATGTTCGCCGACAAGGGTCCGCTGTGGGCTGATAGCGACGTCATCGAATCCATCGGCAGCGTTCACATGGGTATCGCCGCTGACATTGCCGCGACTGAAGGCGGCTACGAACGCGAAGAACTCGACGCCTACGGGCTACGGACGCAGCATCGCGCTGCCTCCGCGTGGGCCGACGGGTTTTTCGATTCGACCGTCATGCCCGTTCTCGACGGTGCGGGCGCGGTGGCGCTGGATCACGACGAGCACGTGCGAGGCTCGGTCACCGCCGAGCAGATGGCAGATCTCCCACCGGCATTCGCCGAGCTAGGTGCATCGGGTCAGGACGCTTTGGCGCTGCGACACCTTCCCGAACTGGGGGAGATTCGGCACCTCCACACGCGCGGCACATCGCCGTCCGTCGCTGATGCCGCCGCGATGGTGGTCATCGGAACGGTCGAGGCTGCGCAGCGAGCCGGACTGACACCGCAGGCGCGAGTGGTCAGTGCGGCAAGTTCGGGATCGGACCCCGTTCGCATGCTGCACGCGGGGCAGCACGCAATTGAACGGGTACTGGAACGGACGGGTCATACGCCCGATGATCTCGACGTAGTCGAGTTCGCTGAGGCATTCTCCGCGCTGTGCCTCAAGATTCAGCGTGACATGCGCTTCGACGACGAGCAGTTCAATGTCAACGGCGGAACCATCGCAATGGGCCATGCTTTCGGAGCGACGGGTGCCATCCTCGTCGGCCAGGCCACGGAGCAACTAGGCCGGTCCGGAGGTCGCTACGGTGTCGCGGCGGTCAGCGGCGCGGCCGGACTGGGATCGGCAGTACTACTCGAGAGGGTCCGATGAACACGCGCTTGGAAGTCTCACTCGGATTGTGGCAGGACCGCCCCGCCGAGGAGGCACTTCAGACAGCAGCCCTGGCCGACGAGTTGGGATTCCCGGCACTCTGGATCGGCGAGATGGCCACCTACGACGCGTGCGCACTCGGCATGGCGGTGGCGGCGCGTACCGAGCGAATCAGCCTGACCCTGGGGCCTTTTGCTGTCGCCGTGCGAGATCCGATGATGATCGCGATGGGCGTGGCATCTGTCGCGTCGCTGTCCGGACGGACTGTAGACGTGGCGTTGGGGACATCGAGTCAGGTTGTGGTGGAGGAGTGGCACGGTCGATCACGGGCTCGCTCGGCGCGCGCTCTCTCGGAATCGGCTCAGGCCCTGCGTCCGTTGCTTGACGGTGAAAAGTCTTCCCTGGACGGCGAAGTGGTTCGAAGTCGCGGTTACCACTTGCGGCTACCCGCGCCGAAATCGAGTTTGACGGTGGCCGCATTCGGGCCCTCGGCTATTCGAACTGCAGCGCGATACGCGGATCGGATGGTTCTCAATCTGGTGAGCGTCGAAACTGCGCGAGCGTTGATCACGGACCTGCGTCGAGAGGCCGCAGCACTGGACCGGCCGTGCCCGAGGGTTGCCGTGTGGTTGTCTGCCGCGGTGGATATGGGCAAGCCCGCGATCGACCAGATTCGACGTGCTGTCGTGGGGTACCTGGCTGCGCCGGGCTATTCGGAGATGTTCGAGCGCGCAGGGTTCGGCGACGTGGTGGCCTATGCCCGCACCCGTCCGCATCCACGAGATCTTCTCGCCCGAGTTCCTGACGAGCTTGTCGCGGCAGTCGGTGTGATCGGCGACAGAGATCAGGCACGCGCGCGCGTCGAGGCGTATATCGACGCCGGGGTGGACGACATCGTGTTTCTGCCGTCGGCCACCGACGCAGACCCTGCGGGCGAGCGAACATTGCGCAGTCTCGCCGGTCTATTTCCGAACAACCTTGCCTAGTTACAACTTTCATACTTTCTGTTGATCGAAGGAGTGCCAGCTATGGACATCGAAGTTCTGGGCCGCGTTCTGTCCACGATTCCGGACGACGACGATCACCCGTACCGCACTGGTCCGTGGCGTCCGCAAACCACCGAGTGGTCGGCAACCGACCTCGTGGTGGAAGGCGAGATTCCCGCAGATTTGGACGGGGTCTATCTACGTAACACCGAGAACCCGGTCCATCCGTCGTTGGGCAACTACCATCCCTTCGACGGTGACGGAATGGTTCATGTTGTCGGTTTTCGTGACGGAAAGGTGTTCTACCGCAATCGGTTTGTCAAGACTGATGGATTTTTGGCAGAGCAGGAATCCGGTGGACCACTCTGGACCGGTATCGTGGGCAATCCGAACAAGTCGATTCGCGAGGACGGTTGGGGTGCGCGCGGTCGTCTGAAGGATTCCTCCAGCACCGATGTCGCTTTGCATGCCGGGGTCGCACTCACCAGCTTTTACCAGTGCGGAGACCTCTACAAGCTCAACCCCACTACTTTGGAAACGCTGGGCAAGGCTGACTGGAACGGCCAATTCCCTTCCGACGTCGGAGTATCGGCTCACCCCAAGATCGACACCCGCACCGGCGAGATGCTGTTCTTCAATTACGGCAAAGACGAACCGTATATGCACTACGGAGTCGTCGATGCGCAGGAACAGTTGGTGCACTACATCGACATTCCGCTACCCGGGCCTCGGCTACCGCACGACATGGCGTTCACTGAGAATTACGCAATTCTCAATGATTGCCCGTTGTTCTGGATCCCGGAGGCGCTCGCCGAAGGTAAGCATGCCACCCGCTTCTATCCCGACATTCCCTTGCGGATCGCGGTAGTGCCCAGGCGTGGAAACACCGCTGACATCAAGTGGTTCGAGGCAGACCCGACATTTGTGCTGCACTTCGTCAACGCCTACGAAGAAGGTGAGGAGATTGTTCTCGACGGCTTCTACGAGGAGAATCCCGAGCCGGCCGACGACGGCGTCGGTTCCGCATATCAACGTGCTTTCCGCTTCCTGTCGCAGGAGCGGATGGGAACACGTCTGCATCGCTGGCGACTGAACATGCGAACGGGAACGACTCGGGAAGAGCACCTTTCGGATCTCGTAACCGAATTCGGCATGATCAATGCCAACCATGGAGGTATCAAGCATCGGTACACCTATGCGGCACAGGCGGTTCCGGGCTGGTTCCTGTTCAGTGGACTGGTCAAGCACGACACTCTGACCGGCAAAGAAGAGACGTATTCCTTCGGGGAAGGCGTCTACGGCAGTGAAACCGCGATGGCGCCGCGCATCGGTTCGACGTGCGAAGACGACGGCTACCTGATCACCATCATCTCCGATATGAACAAGGACATTTCGGAATGCCTGGTATTTGACGCACAACGACTGAGTGACGGTCCGATTGCTCGAATCAAACTTCCCGAACGAGTCTCGAGCGGAACACATTCGACGTGGGCGCCGGGTTCCGACCTGCCCGAGTGGAATACCGCTGACACGATGGAAGATGCACTCGGACTGTAGGTCAATGAGCTTCTAGCATCGAGTACCGACACTGCCCGGGCCACGAGGCCCGGGCAGTGCTGTTTCTCCACAGGGGTCATGTTCATCCACAGACGGAAATCGATTCCGCACAATCCCCGATTCCCGATTCAGACTCGAAGGGGCCGACGATCGATCGGCATGTGTTCAGCGATTCGAGGGGATCAAATCATGTACGAGACATCTGTAGTCGTCGTAGGCACAGTCATCACCAACCCGGTGAAACGACAGACCACCAATGGTGAAGAGGTGCTGAGCTTTCGGATGGCGAGCAACGCGCGTCGCAAAGACACGACGACGGGCGAATGGACCGACGGCGCGACGCTCTATCTGACGGTCACGTGCTGGCGACGATTGGTCACCGGCGTCGGCGCATCCATCATGAAGGGTGATCCGGTCATGGCCGCGGGGGAACTGCGCACCAACGAGTACACGACCAAAGAAGGTATTCCCCGCTCCGATCTGGAGATGCGGGCCACCGCAGTGGGGCCTGACCTGGCGCGGTGCATTGCGAAGATCGAGCGGCACAGCAAGCCGGTGTCGACCGACGAGTTCGTACCGTCGGAGGAGTCGGTGGACATCAGCGACACTGTCGATATCAGCGACACCGTCGCTGCATGAACTAACTCAGGCTCCGAGTTTTCGAGCAGTCGCGGGCGCGACCCTGGTCGTGACCCGCGTCTACTCGCTCGAGTAATTGGTGCAGAACACTTTGCTCGGAATCATCGAGGTCGTCGAAGACATCGGCGGATTCGCGCCGCTGGGCTTCGGTGATTTCCGCCGCGAGGGTGGCGCCCGAGTCTGTGAGTTCGAGGAGTACTGCGCGACGATCACCCGGATCGGGCATGCGCGTGACCCAGCCTGCGGCCTCCAGCGAATCGACGACGTCTGTTGCGGACCGGGGGACGATGCGTAGTCGTTCGGCGAGGAACCCCAAACGCACGGGTTCGCCGGCGCGTGCAAGTACCCGAATCGCGCGGCCTTGGGATGGGGACAGGCCGAACGGTTCCAATGCGGCGATCTGGCGTCGGCGAATGGTTCGGGCTACGGACATCACTACGTCGGTGAGTTCGCGCTCTCGGGAATGCATGCGGTCAGTCTAGCGTTGTTGGTGTCAGCCTCATAGTGAGGTAACCTCATCAATATGAAGTGTGGGTGAGAAGCGCCTCCAGGAGGTAAACGTGAGACCAGATCACATCAGAGATTTTGACAAGCCCGCCGTCGAGTTTGCTCCGGCGGATCCCGTATCACCGCGACGCGTGCTCGAATTGTTCAGGCCGTACCGGAAACAGATCGCGATCGTCACAGCAGTGATCACTCTCAGCGCGATCGTCGCGTTGGGTAGTCCGCTGCTTCTCCGCGAAATGTTGGACAAAGCTATTCCGGACAAGAACCTCGGACTTGTCAGTTTCCTGGCGATCGGCATGATCGCCATCGCGATCATCACCAGTTGCCTCGGCGTGGCGCAAACCTGGATGTCCAACAGCATCGGCCAGAAACTGATGCATCAATTGCGTGTGCGGGTGTACTCGCATCTACAGAATCAGTCCCTCGGATTTTTTGCCCGGACAAGGACCGGCGAAGTGCAGTCACGCATCGCGAACGACATCGGCGGCATGCAATCCGTTGTCACCAATACCGCAACATCGATCGCTCAGAACGCAACGACAGTTGCCGCAACCATCGTCGCGTTGTTCCTGCTCGATTGGCGTCTGGCGATTTTCTCGCTCGCGATCCTGCCCGTCTTTATCCGCATTGCTCGCAAGATCGGCAACGAGCGTCGCAAGATTTCGGGTACCCGGCAGAAGTTGCTCAGCGACCTGTCCGTTCAGGTGGAGGAATCCCTGTCGGTCAGCGGCATCTTGCTCGGTAAGACTACCGGCGCGAAGTCGGCGCTCACTGATCGCTTTACCGAGCGTTCCGCCGAAGTTGCCGACGTCGAATTGCGCGCGATGATGGCCGGAAAATGGCGCATGGCGACCATGTCGATCACCTTTGCCGCTATGCCCGCATTGGTCTATTGGTTTGCCGGATTCACGCTCGACCACGGCAACACGATCACCGTCGGCACGCTGGTTGCCTTCACGACTTTGCAGACTCAGTTGTTCCGGCCGACCATGATGCTCCTCAACACCGGCGTCGAAGTGCAGAGTTCCATGGCTTTGTTCAGTCGGGTGTTCGAGTACCTGGACCTACCGATCGACATTGCCGATCCGGAGGAGTCGAAGGAATTCGACCGGGCAGCGATGACTGGCGAACTGCGATTCGACCACGTCGACTTCTCGTACCCCGGAACCGACTCCAAGACGTTGAACAACATCGACCTGAGCGTCCCCGCCGGCGGAACGCTCGCGCTCGTCGGGTCGACGGGATCGGGCAAGACCACCCTCGGATATCTCGCCGCGCGGCTGTACGACCCGACGGCTGGGTCCGTGACGATCGACGGCGTCGATCTCCGTGACCTCGATCTGTCCACGGTCTCCGACCTGATCGGAGTCGTATCGCAGGAGACGTACCTGTTTCACACGACGATTCGCGAGAATCTACGATTCGCGAAACCTGATGCCACTGACGAGGAGATCGAGCAGGCTGCACGCATCGCCCAGATCCACGAGTTCATCGTCGGTCTGGACGAGGGTTACGACACCATGGTCGGTGAGCGTGGCTATCGGTTCTCGGGCGGCGAGAAGCAACGTATCGCCATTGCGCGGACAGTATTGCGAAACCCGCCGATCCTCGTTCTCGACGAGGCGACCAGCGCGCTGGACAATCGCACCGAGCGTGCACTGCAGGACGCCTTGGATGAACTCATGGTTGGACGGACCACTCTTGTTGTAGCGCACAGGCTTTCGACAGTAAGGGATGCAGATCTGATTGCCGTGCTCGATCAGGGCGTGGTGGTGGAGAAGGGCACCCACGACGAGTTGGTCGAACAAGGTGGACGGTATGCACAGCTCCTCGCGGCTACCGGCAATGACGCCACGGAACTACCGTCCGAACTTCAGAGCGTGTGAACCTCCACGCGCAATGTGGGTAATGCGACAAACGCCGATAGGCTGACGGTCATGGCTGAGTTTATTTATACGATGAAGAAGGTGCGCAAGGCGCACGGTGACAAGGTCATCCTCGATGACGTCACGATGAGTTTTTACCCCGGCGCGAAGATCGGTGTCGTCGGACCCAACGGCGCTGGTAAGTCCAGCATCCTCAAGATCATGGCCGGACTGGACCAGCCGGGCAACGGTGAGGCATTCATCGCTCCCGGCGCAACGGTCGGCATCCTCATGCAGGAGCCGCAGCTCGACGAGACCAAGACTGTTCGCGAGAACGTCGAAGAGGGCCTCGGCGAGACCATGGTTCAGCTCAAGCGATACAACGAGATCGCCGAGCTCATGGCTACGGATTACTCCGACGAGCTGATGGAAGAGATGGGCGAGCTTCAGGAGAAGCTCGACCATGCCAACGCTTGGGAGATCGATTCCCAGCTCGAACAGGCAATGGACGCGCTGCGTTGCCCGCCGCCCGAGGACATGGTCACACACCTCTCCGGTGGTGAGAAGCGTCGTGTCGCACTGTGCAAGTTGCTGCTGAGCAAGCCTGATCTGCTGCTCCTCGATGAGCCCACTAACCACCTCGACGCCGAGTCGGTTCTGTGGCTCGAGCAGCATCTCGCTGCATACCCCGGCGCTATCCTCGCCGTCACTCACGATCGTTACTTCCTCGATCACGTGGCGCAGTGGATCTGTGAGGTCGACCGCGGTCGCCTCTACCCGTACGAGGGCAACTACTCCACGTACCTGGAGCAGAAGGCCGCTCGCCTCGAGGTGTCCGGCAAGAAGGACCAGAAGCTGCAGAAGCGCCTCAAGGACGAACTCGCGTGGGTTCGTTCCGGTGCCAAGGCCCGTCAGGCCAAGAGCAAGGCTCGTCTCGATCGCTACGAAGAGATGGCCATCGAGGCGGAGAAGACCCGCAAGCTCGACTTCGACGAGATCCAGATTCCGGCACCGCCGCGTCTGGGCGACGTTGTCGTCGAGGTCAAGAACCTCGACAAGGGCTTCGACGGCCGCGTCCTGATCAAGGACCTCTCGTTCACGCTTCCGCGTAACGGCATCGTCGGCGTCATCGGCCCCAACGGTGTTGGTAAGACGACGCTGTTCAAGACCATCGTCGGTCTCGAAGAGCCGGATTCGGGTGAGGTCAAGATCGGCCAGACGGTCAAGCTGAGCTACGTCGACCAGAACCGCAGCGGCATCGACCCGAAGAAGACGGTCTGGGAGACCGTGTCCGACGGACTCGACTTCATCGTCGTCGGCCAGACCGAATTCCCGTCGCGCGCCTACATCAGCTCGTTCGGATTCAAGGGTCACGATCAGCAGAAGCCGGCCGGCGTTCTCTCCGGTGGTGAGCGCAACCGTCTGAACCTGGCGATGACGCTCAAGCAGGGCGGCAACCTGATCCTGCTCGATGAGCCGACTAACGACCTCGACGTCGAAACCCTCGGTTCGCTGGAGAACGCTCTCGAAGAGTTCCCGGGCTGCGCCGTCGTGATCTCGCACGATCGCTGGTTCCTGGACCGCACGTGTACCCACATCCTGGCGTGGGAAGGCGGCTTCGGCGACAACGAAGCTGCTTGGTACTGGTACGAAGGCAACTTCGAAGGCTACGAGGCCAACAAGGTCGAGCGACTCGGCGCCGACGCCGCGCGTCCGCACCGCGTCACGCACCGCAAGCTCACCCGGGACTGACCTGTGGCAGACGCATTCAGTTGCGAGGTCCAGGTTCGGTGGGGTGATTCCGACCGCCTGGGCCATGTCAACAACACCAAGTACGCCGAGTACATGCAGGAAGCTCGAATCCAGTTTCTGGAGTCGAAGCTTGCTGTTCACGGTGGGCGGCCGGGATACGTCGTCGTTCGAAAGATGACTATCGAATTCCTCAAGCCGGTGACGGATTCTTCCGGTCCGTTGCAGATCGACGTCGTCACGACGCATGTCGGCACGTCGTCGTTCACGGTCCGTCACATCATCCGCGACAACACGGGTGCCGAGTGTGCCTTCGGTGACGCGCTGATGGTCGGATTCGACAAGGTGACCGAAAAGTCCAGATCCCTTGCCGAGAGTGAACGTTCGGTTCTCGAAGCTGCGCTCGTTTCGGTGAATGAACCGCAAGATTTCGTCTCGTAGTTCGCCCTAGATGGTGGTCGCCGCGGCTAGTCTCGAGTCAGAGATTGGCCGCGGTGATCAGAACCCACGGTGGTCAAGGCCTCCAGGGATCTAGACCTACAGGGATGTGAGTCAAGAATGACGGACCGACAAGAGACCTCCTCGAGCCTCGACGAAGCGACGCTACTGGCGCGGCTTCGCGAGGCTTTTTTCACACATATCGACGAGGGCGACAGCGACGATGTGATCAATGGCCGAACTGATCGAGTCTTGCTGGCGCATCTTGCACTCGGGCGTCACCGGACGCCGGGAACCGCGGTGTGGCGTGTTTACCGCCCGGGGGGACCGGAAGGTCTCGGAGCTTCCGTGCAGATCGTCACCGACGACATGTCGCTGCTCGTCGAGTCCGTCACGGCGATGCTCAATCGACTCGGTGTGGGAATCAGTCAGTTCGCGCATCCGATCCTGACCGTGGAACGTGACAATTCTGGCAATCTGGTTTCCTTGGACGGCAACGGAATTCAGGAATCCTGGATGCACGTTCAGTTGGATTCCGAAGTCGACGAATCAGCTCTCGACGCGATCGATGCGCATCTGGGCAAAGTGCTCGCAGATGTCCGTCAGGTCGTAGGCGACACTCCGGCAATGACTGCGCTCGAGTTGAGCATCGCTGATGAACTCGAGAAATCGGCATCCACGGCGTCGGGGAGAATTTCACCCGAAGAGTTCTCCGATACCGCGCGGTTGCTCCGCTGGATGGCCGACGGCAACTATGCGGTGCTGGGATACCGCCGATTCGAGGGCACATCCGACGGTTCACGTACCGTCGAGGGCAGTGCTCTGGGAGTGCTCCGCACCGATGTCGTCACCGAGGGGCCGATGAGTTTGCCGCCCGTTGCGGATCTCCCGGACCGCCCGCTGCTGGTTCTCACTCAAGGCTCGTTCCCCGCCACAGTTCACCGCGCCGTTTACCCCTACTTCGTCGGCGTCTCCATCCTCGACGACGACGGAAACATAGTGGGGGAGCACAGGTTTCTCGGAGTGTTCACGGTGGTGGCGGTCCACGAGAACGTACTTGCGATTCCGCTGATCGAGCGACGTGTGCGTGAAGTGATCAAACGGGCCGGTGTGGACCTCAATTCGTATTCCGGCCAGGCGATGCTCGAAGTGATCCAATCGTTCCCGCGTACCGAGTTGTTCTCGAGTGACACACAAACCTTGTTCGAGACCGTCCATGCTGTCCACAGCATCGGACTGCGTCGGCAGGTCCGGTTGTTCGTACGCGAAGACACGTTCGGACGCTTTGTCTCGTGCTTGGTGTATCTGCCGCGAGACCGCTATACGACGCGTGTACGCCTGGCGATGCAGCACACACTGTGGCGTGAATTCGGTCCGGGCACTCTCGATTACACAGCCCGAGTTACCGAGAATGATTTGGCATTGCTTCACGTGACGATCCGCCGCGATCCGGGCAGTGAGCCGGTTCATCTGGATGTGTCCGAGGAGAATCGTGAGCGGGTCCAGGGATTACTGACCGAGGTCAGTCGCAGCTGGGATGACCGTATCACCGACCTTGTGCGCGACGCGTCGAGTGCGGAACTTGAACTTGTGCAGCGGTATTCGCGAGTTCTACCGGACGGCTACAAAGAAGATTTCGAACCTTCACGGGCGCTGTCCGACATCGCTCGACTCGAAGCACTGGCACCCGGAGCGATTGACGTATTGCTTTATCGGGCTGAGGATTCCGATCCCGGTCAGTGGCGGTTCACGCTCTTTGTCGGCGGCGGTGGCATCTCGCTCAGTCAGGTGCTCCCGGTGTTGCAGTCGCTCGGGGTCGAGGTGCTCGACGAAAGGCCGCACGTAGTGCAGCGCCTCGACGGAGTGCAGTGCTGGATCTACGACTTCGGTTTGTCCGTGCCGGCGGATCTACGGGCGTCCGTGGAAATCGATCTCGATACGCAGGTCCCTTTGGAGACCAGCACAGTTCCGCTGACCGAGGTGCAGAAGCGTTTCACCGCTGCCTTCGGCGCCGTGTGGTTCGGACGCGCCGAGGCCGACCGTTTCAACGAATTGGTGCTGCGTGCCGGAATGTCCTGGCGGCAGGCAGTTGTGCTGCGCGCTTATGCAAAGTACTTGCGGCAGGCTACCTTTCCCTACAGTCAATTCCATATCGAGGGAATTGCCCTCACGCACCCGAAGACAGCCTGTGCGTTGGTGGAATTGTTCGAGGCAATGTTCGATCCGCAGTTGTGCGATGAAGAACGCGTTGCCGAGTTGGAGGCGCAGTTGCGGGCGTCCATCGACGAGGTGCTCAGTCTGGATGCCGACCGCATTCTGCGCGGCATGTTCTCGCTGGTGAAAGCGACGCTGCGCACCAATTTCTACGTCATCGACGAGGACGGGCGCTCGCGTGACTATTTGTCGATCAAGCTCGATCCCTCCCGGATCAGTGAACTACCCAAGCCCAGACCGGCTTTCGAGATCTATGTGTACTCACCGAAAGTCGAAGGAGTGCATCTTCGGTTCGGTGCGGTCGCACGCGGCGGTTTGAGGTGGTCGGACAGACGTGAAGATTTCCGCACCGAGGTGCTCGGCTTGGTGAAGGCCCAGGCCGTCAAAAACGCCGTCATCGTTCCGGTAGGTGCCAAGGGTGGGTTCGTCGTGAAGAATCCGCCGTTGCCGACCGGTGATCCGGTGGTAGACCGCACGGCAACATTGGAGTCCGGCAAGGCGTGCTACCGCACCTTCATCTCGGGGCTTCTCGACATCACCGACAACGTCGATCCCGATACGGGCGCAGTTGTCACCCCGGAGCGAGTGGTGCGCAAGGACGACGAGGATCGTTACCTGGTCGTCGCCGCAGACAAGGGGACTGCGTCGTTCTCCGACCTGGCGAATTCTGTTGCAGCGCAGTATGATTTCTGGCTCGGTGACGCCTTTGCCTCCGGTGGATCAGTGGGATACGACCACAAGGGAATGGGCATCACGGCGCGCGGCGCGTGGGAAAGTGTCAAGCGTCATTTCCGCGAGATCGGCGTCGATACGCAGTCCGAGGATTTCACCACCGTCGGTGTGGGCGACATGAGCGGCGACGTGTTCGGCAACGGCATGTTGCTCAGCCGTCACATCCGACTTGTCGGCGCTTTTGATCATCGGCATATCTTCCTCGATCCCAACCCTGATGCATCGCGGTCGTTTGTCGAGCGCGGGCGACTGTTCGAACTACCCCGATCGTCATGGGCTGACTACGACGCCAGTGTGATCAGTGAAGGCGGCGGAGTGTGGGATCGGACCGTCAAGTCCGTTCCGATCGCCGAAAGTGTGCGTGTTGCCCTCGGATTGGACGAAGGTGTCACCAAACTGTCACCCCCCGAACTGATGCGGGCAATCCTGTCCGCGCCGGTGGAGCTGCTGTGGAACGGCGGAATTGGTACGTACATCAAGGCGGCCGGCGAAACCAACGCCCAGGTCGGTGACAAGAGCAACGATGCGGTACGCGTCGACGGTCAGGATCTACGGGTCAAGGTAGTCGGCGAAGGCGGTAACCTCGGAGTGACCGCGCTGGGGCGCATCGAGTTCAGTGCCGGCGGTGGCCACATCAACACCGACGCCATCGACAACTCTGCCGGTGTGGACTGCTCCGACCACGAGGTCAACATCAAGATCCTTCTCGACACTCTGGTTCGTTCCGGATCATTGCCCGTCGTCGAGCGGAACCCGTTGTTGGTCTTGATGACCGACGATGTTGCAAGACTTGTTCTGGCCGACAACATCGCTCAGAATGCGCTTCTCGGAATATCGCGCGTAAGTGCGCCGCAGATGCTCGCTGTCCACCGCCGACAGCTGACCGATCTGGGTAAGACTCGCGGGCTCGATCGTAAGCTCGAGGCGCTGCCGACGGACACGGAGATCGAGCGTCGGCTGGAGGCCGGATCCGGTTTGACGTCACCGGAATTGGCGACCCTCACAGCGCATGTGAAACTCTCGCTCAAGGACGATCTGCTGGCCACCGAACTGCCGGACAACGAATATTTTGCGCAACAGATTCCCGGGTATTTCCCGTCGGCGGTGAGTGAGCGTTTTGCTTCGGAAATCAAGGACCACCCGCTGCGACGGCAGATCGTGGCGACAATGCTCGTCAACGAGGTCATCGACAACGGCGGCATCACTTACGCGTACCGGTTGGCGGAGGAGACCGGCGCCAGCAGCACCGACTCGATCCGGGCGTACGCGGCCGTCCGTGAGGTATTTGCTCTCGATGACGTGTGGGCGCGGATCCGGTCGGCTGGACTCACGGCCGATCTCGAGAACGATCTGATCATCGAATCGTGCCGACTGCTCGATCGGGCATCGCGGTGGTTCCTCGCGAGTCGTCCACAGCCGATTGCCGTGGGGGCCGAAGTGTCGCGCTATTCCGCGGCCTACCGATCGGCCGCCCCCCTTGTTCCCGGCTTGCT
This sequence comes from Rhodococcus sp. OK302, assembly GCF_002245895.1. Classification (NCBI taxonomy): domain Bacteria; kingdom Bacillati; phylum Actinomycetota; class Actinomycetes; order Mycobacteriales; family Nocardiaceae; genus Rhodococcus; species Rhodococcus sp. OK302. The sequence goes on along the minus strand of NZ_NPJZ01000001.1, from coordinate 5,180,534 downwards.
CGGCGGACATCAGTTGACGGATCTGCTGGCCCGATCCCAATCGGTTATCGATCGCGGTGCCCCGGAAGACCTGGCGCTCGAAGTCTTCCGGTTACTGGACGTGTACTGCCTCCTCGACATCGCGGACATCGCCGATATCGCCGAGCACGATATCGCGGAAGTTGCGCAACTGTATTACGCGCTCGACGCGCATCTCGGAATCGACTGGCTGCTCACCGCTGTGTCCGGACTCGAACGGGGCGACCGCTGGCATTCCCTCGCGCGGTTGGCGTTGCGCGACGATCTCTACAGCTCGCTGCGGCAACTCACGATGGAAGTGCTGTCCGGCGGTGAACCCGGGGAATCACCTCGGGAAAAGATCGACGAATGGGAATCGACCAACGCGTCGAGGCTCAGTCGGGCGAGGGCCGCTCTCGGTGAGATCTTCGAGTCTGGGACGCTTGACCTGGCGACGCTCTCGGTGGCGGCGCGGCAGGTTCGTAGCATGGTGCGCAGCATGGGCACCCGATCGGAGGTAGGACGTTGAGCAAAGGATTTCACGCCGACGTAGTGGTTCGGTGGTCCGATATGGATGCCTTCCAGCACATCAACCATGCCCGCATGGTGACGCTGCTGGAGGAGGCTCGAATTCCTTGGCTGTTTCAAGACGGCTGCCCCACAGTCACATTGCGCGACGGTGCCGTGATTGCGGATTTGCACGTGCGGTACCGAGGTCAACTGCGGCATGAGGATTCACCGCTCGACATCCTGATGTGGGTGGAAAAGATACGGGCAGTGGACTTCACGATTGCCTACGAGGTGCGGCCCAAGGGAGCCGGTCTCGACGTGGCGCCGTCGATTGTCGCGTCGACCCAGATCGCGGCATTCGATATCGATACTCAACGTCTGCGTCGACTCAGCGGACCTGAGCGGGAGTACTTGGAGAGCTGGCAGCGTGCATGAACGAATGCTGACCGTGCCCGATGAAGCCGAGCGTAAGAACTTGGCCGGTTTCATCGGGCACGCGCTCCGGTTGGACGAATCTGCGGTGATCCGGATGCGCCGACGCGGCCCGGATCACGTGAGTGTGTGGGCGGCAACAGGTTTTGACGCATTGGCAACCCGCACCGTGGTGGGCACGATCAACCCGGATGACACCTCGGCGGCGGGGGACCATTTGCTGGCCGCACTCAAGGAATCGACCGACGAGTTCATCGATCCCGGTTTTGCGATGGATTCCGCCTGGCGCGGGGCCTTGCCTCCCGCAGACGGTTACGAGCATCTCGATGATGTTCCCGCTCGCGTGTTGATCGAATTGGCCCAGCGTGGAAATGCTTTGGCGCAGGAGCACGGCAGCAATCAGGGGCCGCCGGCGTCGTTGCTGGATCAGGACGTGCTCGAGGTCAGCGGTCCGTCGGGCACGGTCGGAATCTCGATGCGCGTCATATTCGCTTTGACGGCAATGGGATTCATCCCACACACGGGCTCCGACGCGATGACGGCCGATATCGACCTCGCGCTCATCGACGCGTCGGAGTTGGTGCGTGTGCGGGCCGGTAAATCTTGGATTCGACTCGATGCACGGTTCGGTTCCATCTATCGGCACCGCGGTGGGTCCATTCCGCTGATGGTGGCCCGATAGCCCGGTTAGATCAGCCAGGCGGCAGCGTTGGTCGGCAGTTGACCGTCGATCAACGGTGCACTGCTGAGCAGGACCGTGCCACCGGGCAGCGCGATGGGTTCGTCTGTTGTGTTGAGAGCGCAGATCAAGCCGCCCCGTCGACGGAACGCCAGGCACCCCGGAGGGCTCCCGTACCAATCGATGTCATTGCCGGAGATCTCAGGCGTCGAGGCGCGTAGTTCGAGGGCGCTGCGATATAGCGAAAGCATTGAATCTACGTCCTCGATCTGTGCTTCGACCGTCAACGTGGACCACTCGGCCGGCATCGGCAGCCACGTGGTTGCAGCGGTGGTGAATCCGAACGGCGGTTCGGCACCTTCCCACGGCAACGGCACTCGGCAGCCGTCACGGCCACGCTCAGCATGTCCGGAGCGTTCCCACACCGGATCCTGCAGAGCGTCGTCGGGAAGGTCGACGTTGGGCAATCCCAATTCTGCGCCGTTGTAGATGAAGGCGGCACCGGGAAGTGCGAGTTCGACCATGGCCATTGCTCGAGCACGTTGGGTCCCGATGTCGCCTCCGCCGTATCGGGTGACTTCGCGCTCGACGTCGTGGTTGGACAGCGTCCACGTGGGAGTTCCGCCGACTGCAGCGACTGCAGCGATGGAGTTGTCGATCGCTGCGCGTACCGACTCCGCGGAAAACTCGGTTTCGGCCAGTCGAAAATTGAATCCGAGGTGAAGTTCGTCCGGGCGGATGTATTCGCCGAACCGCTCGTTGTCGCGTACCCAGATCTCACCGACGGTCATCGCCTGGGGGAACTCGTTCATGACTTTGCGGATTCCGCGGTGAATCTCGTGGACAGCCGGATTGTTGAAGCGGGGGTCGTCGTCTGAGTTGCGCATGAGCTCGTTGAGCTCCCAGTCATGGTCCGGCAAACCATCAGGCTTGGCCATTCCGTGGGCGACGTCGATGCGGAATCCGTCGATGCCGCGGCCGAGCCAGAAGCGCAGGGTCTTCGCGAGATCCTCGAAAACCTCCGGATTGTTCCAGTTCAGATCCGGTTGTTCCGTCGCGAAAATGTGGAGGTACCACTGGCCGGGTTTTCCGTCGGCTTCCGTGATGCGGGTCCAGGCCGGTCCACCGAAGATGCTGGGCCAGTTGTTGGGTGGTTCGGTGCCGTTCTCGCCCTTGCCGTCGCGGAAAATGTAACGGGATCTTTCCACGGAACCCGGCGCCGACGCCAGGGCGGCTTTGAACCATTCATGCTGGTTGCTGGTGTGATTGGGGACCAGGTCCATCGTGACCTTGATGCCCCGTTCGTGTGCTGACTTGATCAGGGAATCCATGGCGGCGAGGTCACCGAACAGGGGATCGATATCACGGGGATCGGAAACGTCGTAGCCGTGATCTGCCATCGGGGATCGCATCACCGGGCTCAACCAGAGGGCGTCGATACCGAGAAGTTCCAGATATCCGAGTTTGTCTTCGATGCCACCGAGGTCACCGATGCCGTCGCCATTGGAATCAGCGAAGGATCGCGGATAGATCTGATAGAAAACCGCCTCGTTCCACCAGGGTGGACGAGGCGGGTTGGCGACGGTCGAATCCGCGGGGGTGCTCACAGCGATCAATAGTGCCAAACCTCGAGCGATGCGACGACTTGGACACGGGAGTTTTGTGGTTCTTTACCTCACCTTGGTGTACTTTGCTCTTGCGAAGTGATTGCTTTCAGCAACCTTTGCGTTACCGGGGGATCAAAAGTACGGGGGGCACAACCATGAGTTTGTCAGCGATCGAGTCGGTCAGTTTGGACCAACTGCCGTTGAACGACGATCCGATCAACGAGGACTGGATAATCTCCGGAACTCCGAAAGCACGGGCAGCGCAGTGGTCGGCCAGCAAGGACGGCACCACCACAACACACGTCTGGGACTGCACCAAAGGGCAGTTTCGCTGGTACTTCCCCGCAGACGAGATCGTCCACATCATGGAAGGCTCGGTCACCGTCGAATCGGATGGCAGCGAGAAACGCACGCTGCGCGTCGGTGATGCTGCACTGTTCCGCGCCGGAAGTTGGTCGGAATGGAACGTCGACGAGTACGTCCGCAAGCACGCAATTCTGAGCGTGCCCTTGCACCCGAGTGTGTCGTTCGTGGTCCGCGCTGCGCGCAAGATCAGTCGGATGGTCAGTTCGCGCTAGCGGTTCAGATGGCCGAATTCACCATGGATGCCGCAGCCATGTCCATGTAGTCGGTCAGCTGCTTGCGGTGCGCAGCGTCGAGGGTTTTGTCGTCGATCGACGCGATGGCTATGTGCATGCAGCGTAGCCACGCGTCGCGTTCGATCGGGCCGATCACGAATGGGTTGTGACGCATCCGCAAACGCGGGTGCCCACGCTCCTCGGAGTACGTCTGCGGGCCACCCCAGTACTGCTCGAGGAACATCCGCATGCGCCGCTCGGCAGGCCCCAGATCATCTTCGGGGTAGAGCGGGCGCACGACGTCGTCCTTCGCGACTTCCTCGTAGAAACGCGCGGTGAGCTTGTGGAACGTCTCGGCTCCGCCGACGGCGTCGTAAAAGGTCTGCTGTACGTCATTCATGGCGAGTCCCATTGTGCCTGATGGTGGTGGTGAGCGGTTTCCGGGCCGCTCGGAGTCGTGTTCACCCGAAATTCACCGTGTGCCGACACAATTTTGTGCGAAATGGGAGTGCGTAACTCGATCATCCGTGGTCAACTTGGGGGCAGTTACCCGGAGGTCGTATGAAGAACCGACACGCTGCACGCAATCACCGACAACTCCAGCCCACTGGCGCACGGAAAGACCATGCGTCAGGGGCTGTTCTGGAAGTTGTTCCTGACGGGTTCAGTCCCACCGCTGACCCACTTTTTTCCGCCGAGAATTCTCTCCACGAGAAATTCCCTACCGAGCATCTGGTTCCCGAGTGGGTCAAACGCCGGGTACTGCTGCTCAACGTGACCTACGAGCCGCTGACCGCCTTGCCGGCGCGTCGCGCAGTAGTCCTCATGGCCTGCGGAAAGGCCGATACGGTTCACGAAGACGAGCACGGCCCGGTTGTCCACTCTGCGGACTGGTCGGTGCAGGTGCCATCGGTGATCCGACTGCGTACTTACGTGCGCGTTCCGTATCGCGCCAGAATTCCGATGACCCGTGCCGCGCTCATGCATCGTGACCATTTCCGATGCGCGTACTGCGGAGCCAAAGCCGAGACCATCGATCACGTCGTTCCGCGCAGTCGCGGCGGTGGGCACTCGTGGGAGAACTGCGTTGCCTGCTGCGCGCCGTGCAACCACCGTAAGGCCGACAAAATGCTCAGTGAACTGGGGTGGAAGCTCCGAGCCGAGCTGGTTCCGCCTACAGGTCCGCACTGGCGACTGCTCGCCGCGACCAAGGAACTGCACCCCTCCTGGATGCCGTATCTCGGGGTCGGCGCTGCCTGACCGGATGCCCGAGAAAAAATTGCCCGAGAATTTGTGGCCCTGACGCTTTCCTTCGGGGAGTTCTGGGCTACCGTTCTGGGGTGAGCATTCTCGAGGTAGTACTGATATACGTTGGGATCCCGGCCCTGATCACCGCCTTCTTCGCGGGTGCGTCCTTCCTCGGGAAGAAGACGCCGGGTCCGGTTCCGCCGGCGTTCCATCTGGGTGAGTCGTGGGATCACGCTCCCGTTCTGTGGAGTGCTGTCGACGAGGTGACCGTTCGCGGTGGCCATCACGGCAGTGCACACGCGATCGAAGCCGGTTCGGCTGATCTGATTGGAGGGTCCGCAAGTGGCAAGTGGTGATCATTCGGCAGCGGTCGCAATAGCGCCCGAAGACCTGCCCATGGGCAGCGTCATCACGTCCAGTGGCCGTATTTCCGGCGTGCACCGGGTGGGGGAGCCGTTCACGGACGACCTCCCGTTCGAGACGAAGGATCTTGTTGCCCTCGACGTCGCGTTGACCGAGGCCACACGCGCCACCAAGGTGCGTTTCAACGCGTACATCGGTGACCTGGGTGCCAACCCGGCAGCGGGTGCCGACGCACTGTTCCCGACTACGCCCGAAGCTGAGCGTTCGGTCCTGATCGCAGTTTCGCCCAACCAGCGCGTCGTCGAGGTCCGTAGTGGCCGCGTCATCGCCGATCGTGTTACCGACCGCGTTGCCCAGCTCGGTGCAACCGCAGCGGTCAGCTCGTTCAGCGAGGGCAACCTCATCGACGGACTGATCAGTGCGATCCGCGTCATGAGTGCCGCAATTTCTGCGCCGTAAGTTTTTCCAGCCAGACAAGGCCGGTGCCCGCCTCGATTTCTCGAAGCGGGCACCGGCCTTGTGTATGTCTGGGGTCTGTGTCAGCTCGCGTCGAACTTTCGGGCTGCCAACGACCGGACTACTCCGGCCTGACCTTCTACGACCAAGCGGCGCAATGCCGGCGGGATATCGCCGGTCAGGAAACGATCTGCAGCGGCGACCGATTCTTCGGTGATCGACCAGGACGGGTACAGGCCGACGACGACGGTCTGTGCGACCTCGCTCGAGCGCCGCTCCCACACCGCGACGATATCGCCGAAGTAGCGCGCGACAAACGGCTCGAGGAGATCGTCTTGGCCCTCACGGGCAAAACCGCCGATGATGGATCGTGCCGTGATGTTGGGAACCGAGTCGTCGCCGACAACCTTTGCCCACACCTGTTCCTTGACGGCAGCTTGCGGTCGGCCCGCAGCGGCAGCAGCAGCTTGGCGGGCGCCGGCGGCCGTCGGGTCGCGCTGGGCTTCGGAATCGATGAACGGAGTCTCGATTCCTGCAGAGTCGATTTCACCTGCGGCCGCGAGTGCTCCGACGATGCGCCAACGCAGGTCGGTGTCCACCACCAAGCCGTCCAGGCCAACCGTCGCGGGGTCTGCGTCGAGCAGTTCCCGCAGAACCTCGGTGTGCCACGGTGAGAGCGTTACGCCGGTGAGTGCGTTGACAAATGCCAGCTGGTGATCGGATCCGGCCTCGGCCTCGCGTGCTAGCTCGAGGAGTCGGTTGGCAAAATCTGCCCAACCTTCGGCCGACGCCCAGGTGGGGTCCGCGTAGCTTCCGATCGCTGTCTGTGCCTGAAGCAGAAGGCGTTGAACCACACCAACTTCGGTCTCGGAGCCGATGCCACGCTGAACCAGGGCCACGAAGTCGCGTGCCTTCAGTTCGGCCTGACGGGTCATCTCCCAAGCGGCCGACCAGACCAGCGTGCGGGGGAGTGATTCGGCGACATCGCCGACGCGGTCGATCGCTGTTGCCAACGACTGCGGGTCCAAGCGCACCGAGCAGTACGTGAGGTCGTCGTCGTTGACGAGAACCAGTTGGCCACGGTGGATGCCGACCAGTTCGGGGACTTCGGTGCTGGGCGCCGCGTCGAGGTCGAGTTCGACGCGATGCGTCCGCACCAGTGCGCCGTCGACGTCGTCGTAGATTCCGACGGCGATGCGGTGCACTCGATACTCACCGGCACCGGGCGCTGCGCCGTCCTGCAATACCGCGAAACGGGTGAACTTGCCGTCGTCGTCGATATCGAAGTCGGGGCGAAGGATGTTGAGTCCGGTGGTCTTGAGCCACTGGGTACCCCAGTCGGAAAGGTCACGGCCGGAGGACTTTTCGAGAGCGCCGAGGAGATCGTCGAACGTTGCGTTGCCGAATGCGTGTTCGCGGAAGTACTCTCGCAATCCGGCGAGGAAGGGTTCGAGTCCGACGTAGGCCACCAACTGCTTGAGGACGCTGGCGCCCTTGGCGTAGGTGATTCCGTCGAAGTTGACCTCGACAGCAGCCAGGTCGGGAATGTCTGCCGCGATGGGATGTGTGGACGGCAATTGGTCCTGCCGGTATGCCCATGACTTCTCGACGTTGGCGAACGTCGTCCAGGCGTTCTTGTATTCGGTGGCCTCGGTCTGGCACAGGACGGAAGCGAAGGTGGCGAAAGATTCGTTGAGCCACAGGTCGTCCCACCAGGTCATGGTGACGAGGTCGCCGAACCACATGTGAGCCATCTCGTGGAGCACGGTCTCGGAGCGACGCTCGTACGAGTATCGGGTGACCTTGGAGCGGAAGACGTAGTCCTCCAAGAAGGTTACGGCTCCCGCGTTCTCCATCGCACCCGCGTTGAACTCGGGAACAAAGAGTTGGTCGTACTTCCCGAAGGCATAGGGAACACCGAAGTTGCGATGGTAGAAGTCGAAACCCTGCTTGGTTTCGGTGAACAGTCGCTCTTCGTCCATGAACTCGGCAAGCGAAGCGCGGCAATAGATCCCGAGCGGGATGTTGCCGTGCTCGTCGGAGTAGTTGTCAGTCCACTGCGCGTACGGTCCGGCGATGAGCGCGACGAGGTACGTGCTCATCTTCGGGGTGGTTCGGAAGATGTGCTTGCCGGGGTCTGCGGCCAGTGATTCTACGACCGCCGAGTTGGAAATGACCTTCCAGGATGTGGGAGCGCTGACGCGAACATCGAAGGTGGCCTTGAGATCCGGTTGATCGAAGCACGCGAACATGCGCTTGGCGTCGGCAGTCTCGAACTGGGAGTACAGGTAGACGGCATCGTCCGTCGGATCGACGAAGCGGTGCAGGCCTTCGCCGGTATGGGAGTACTCGCAATCGGCTTCGATGACCAGTTCGTTGTCGGCAGCCAACTCCGGCAGTGCAATTCCGGTGGACTCGTCGTAACTCGACACGTCCAACGCGACGCCGTTGAGTACCGCCGAGTGAATGCGGGAGGCGATGATGTCGATGAAAGTGCTCGCTCCGGCGGTGGCCGCGAACGTCACGGTGGTCTTGGAAGAGAACGTGTTGTCTCCGGGACCGTCGTTTCCGTCGGTGAGATCGAGTTCGATCAGGTAGTTGTCGAGCGTCAGCAGCGCTGACCGCTCGGCTGCGGTCTCGCGGGTCAGATTCGGTGCGGCCACAAAGATCTCCTCGTCTTTTGGTGTGGATCTAGTGTGTCCATCCCACCATGACGGGAACTATTGTGTGTTTGCGGACGCTTCTGCCAGTGGAATTGTGGGATCTGCCAGTCGTTTCGGATCAACTGGGTGCGGCGTGGCAACCAGTTCCTTGATGGCATCACCGGCGTCCCAGATGTTGACGTTCATGCCGGCCAGAACTTTGTTGTTCGCGTCCAGCCAGAACGCCAGGAATTCGCGTTTGTCGACGTCGCCGCGGGTGACCACGGATGTGTAGGCGCCGCGGGGTGCATGGCCCAGATATTCCATTCCGAGGTCGTACTGGTCGGTGAAGAAATATGGCATCCGGACGTATTCGGCGGGCTTTCCCAGCATCGTGTCCGCTGCAGTTGCAGGCTGATTGAGGGCGTTTGCCCAGTGCTCCACCCGGATTCGCGAGTTCAGGATCGGGTGCATCGCAGCAGCGATGTCTCCGACGGCCACTACGTCCGGGTCGCTGCTCTGCAGACCGGCATCGACCAGTATCCCGTTGTCGACGGCAATTCCGGCAGCCGACGCCAATTCAGTGTTAGGGAGGGCGCCCACGGCGATCAAAACGGCGTCGGCGGGGACAACGCTTCCGTCGGCCACGGTAACTCCGGTTGCGCGGCCGTCGGAGACAGCAATGGATTTCACGTCGGTACTCGTACGGAGGTCGACGCCATTGCTGCGATGCAGTGCCGCGAACACTTCACCCATCTCGGGGCCGAGAGAGGTTTCGAGCGGGAAATTGCCGTGTTCGAGAATCGTGACGTCGACGTCGAAACTTCTGGCGGATGCCGCGATTTCCAGGCCGATCCACCCGGCCCCGATCACGACGAGTTTCTTGCCGGCGGAGAGTGTTCCGAGAAGCGCCGACGTTTGATCGACTGTTCGGATGTAGTGAACGCCGGCCGCGTCGGATCCCGGGATGTCGAGGAGTCGTGAGCGTGAGCCCGTGGCCAATGCCAGCTTGTCGTAAACCAGGGTCGAACCGTCGGGCAGCGTGACCGTGTGTGCGGCGGTGTCCACTGCTGTCACCGTGGTGCCGGGGCGTAGATCGACGTGGTGGTCCCGGAACCATTCACCGTCGTGAACCGTGAACTCCGGGAGCGTCTTCTTGCCGACAAAGAATTCTTTGGACAGTGGTGGCCGCTCGTAGGGGAGATGGTCTTCTTCACTCAGCAGGACAATGTCACCGGTAAAATCTCGTGCACGCAGGGCCTCCGCGGTTTTTGCGCCGGCCAAGCCGCCGCCGATGATGACGAATCTCCGGTTTGCGCTCATGTCTGAACCACTCCTTCGCACTCGTGTCACTTCGACATTACTGCTGCGCGAAGGTACTTCGGGAGTATGCGGGAAGGATTGTCGGTGGATAATTGTTGCCCTGGCGGGCGCGGAATCTTTCGCGCTCGATAAGACCATGAACATATGAGGGAGTTTTCTTCGTGAGTGCAACCCCGAACACAAGCGCCGACAGAGCTGATTTCTGGTTCGACCCCCTCTGCCCGTGGTGCTGGATCACCTCCCGCTGGATCCTCGAAGCCCAGCAGGTGCGCACCATCGACGCGAAGTTCCACGTCATGAGCCTGGCTGTCCTCAACGAGGGCCGCGAGCTGCCCGAGGAGTACCGCGACATGATGAGCAAGGCGTGGGGTCCGGTTCGGGTTGCGATCGCTGCAGCGAAGCTCAAGGGTGACGACATCCTGCTGCCGCTCTACACAGCAATGGGCACCAAGATTCACAACGAAGGTAACAAGGACTTCGCCGACGTCATCAAGCGTTCACTCGAGGAGGTCGGTCTCCCGGCAGAACTCGCCGACGCAGCCGAGTCGACGGACTACGACGAAGCCCTGCGTGAAAGCCATCATCACGGCATGGACGCGGTCGGCCCCGACGTCGGAACTCCCACCATCCACGTCAACGGAGTTGCGTTCTTCGGCCCCGTTCTCTCGCGTATTCCGCGAGGCGAGGATGCCGGACGCGTCTGGGATGGTGCCGTTGCGCTCGCGAGCTACCCGCACTTCTTCGAACTCAAGCGCACCCGCAACGAGGATCCTCAGTTCGACTGAGACGTTCTCACAGGTTCGAATCGAAAGATCTGGTTAGGCCGAAAGAACAGATGACCGGAGCGCGTGCGGTTGCGCAACGCAGCCGCACGCCACGTCAGCACCGGGTGGCTCGCCAGAATGTTCACGAACCACGGAAAGAATCCGGATTCGAGAGTCGCCCGGTCGGCCAGCTCGTCGAAACCCACCAGACCCACCAGGTACTTTCCGGCGCCCAGCACTCCCATCACCCCGGCGGCTCCCTGCGGACGCAGGTGGAATCCGAAATTGTCGGCGGTGTATTCCATCGATCGTGAGAGCGAAGATCCGATCACCGGAATGTAGTTGGACGCGAACTGGCCCCACTGACGCCAATACGACGCGTGGCCGGCCGCGATATGCCCCACCTCATGGCCGATGATGAACGCCAGCGCATCCGGCTGACGAGCCTCGCCGCCGACCTCGAAGAGGTCGCTGTAGACGACAACAAACCGGCGAAACCCATGGCCCGACGCAAACGCATTGATCTTGCCGTTTCCCAGCACTACGTAGGCGTCGGGAGCAGTTTTCAGGCCGAAGCGAGCTGCGGCTTCTGCCACCAGCTGATAGCCGTCCGGAAATTGTGTGGGCGACATCTTGATTCCGTTGACCTGCTGTGACCCGTACAGCTGGCCACGTGCGAAAAACAGCAGGATCGGTGCTGCCAGAACAATGAAGATCCACGTCGACAGGCTGCCGGTCGCGATCAGGACGAGCGCGACGACGTACGTTGCGACAGTGGTCAGAACGGCCAGAACGAGGAGCGGGATCTCCCACGGATGTCGAACGAGAGAGTTTCCCGGTAATACTCGACCTTGCTGGGGATACATTTGCACCAGGATAGGCCCGGGTGCGCAGTGCCTGCTGGGCCTGAGAGAATTGTCGGCATGCGCGTATACCTGGGTGCCGACCATGCCGGATTCGAACGTAAGAACGAGATCATCGAACACCTGAAAGCGAACGGCCACGAGGCCATCGACTGCGGTGCTCACGAGTACGACGCCGTGGACGACTACCCGGCCTTCTGCATCGAAGCAGCCAAGCGAGTAGTAGCCGACGAAGGAAGCCTGGGCATCGTCCTCGGCGGAAGCGGCAACGGCGAGCAGATCGCAGCCAACAAGGTCCCCGGCGCCCGTTGCGCCCTGGCCTGGAGCGTCGAGACGGCCAAGTTGGCCCGCGAGCACAACAAGGCTCAGCTCATCGGCATCGGTGGCCGCATGCATTCCCTCGAGGAATCACTGGCAATTGTCGACGCGTTCCTCGCCACCGAATGGTCGGGCGAAGAGCGTCACCAGCGTCGTATCGACATCCTGTCCGAGTACGAGAAGACCGGTGTCGCACCGGCTTTGCCGCAGGCCTGATCGACAAGTAGTCCCGTGCCCGAAGGTCATACCCTGCATCGACTGGCACGGTTGCATGCCCGTAAATTTGTCGGTTCACCAGTCCGCGTTGTCAGTCCGCAAGGTCGATTCGCGGAGGACGCGCGACTGGTGGACGGTCATGTACTCGTATCGTCCGACGCTTGGGGCAAACACCTCTGGCACACCTACGACAACGGGCTGATCGTCCACGTGCACCTCGGGTTGTACGGAAAGTTCACCGACAGCGTCCTGCCGATGGAAGAACCGGTGGGGCAAGTTCGGATGCGAATGGTCGGTGCCGATTTCGGCACCGACCTTCGTGGTCCCACTGCGTGCGAGGTTCTGATGCCGCCGCAGGTAGCCGCCATCGAAGCCCGTCTCGGGCCCGATCCTCTACGGCGCGCTGCAGATCCGGACCGGGCCTGGGCGCGAATCTCCAAGTCCAAGACCGCAATCGGTGCACTTCTCATGGATCAGGCAGTGCTCGCTGGAGTCGGAAACGTGTATCGCGCCGAACTGCTCTTCCGCCACGGAATCAATCCCGAGCGCCCCGGCAACCTCGTCACCTGCGACGAGTGGACTGCAATGTGGGCAGATCTTGTCGAACTCATGAAAGTGGGCGTACGACGAGGTCAGATGCACGTCGTGCGCGACGAGCATGACAACGGAGACCCTGCCTACGCAAAGGATCGTCCGCGCACCTACGTCTACCGAAGAGCAGGATCGCCGTGCCGCGTGTGCGGTACACCGATCCTGCATTCCGTCATGAAGGCACGAAACCTGTTCTGGTGCCCCGTGTGTCAGGCAGTCTAGAAGTCCATCCCGCCGCCGAAGTCCATTCCGCCACCGTCGCCGCCGTCGAAGAACCCGCCGTCGCTCCCGCCGCCGTCATAGTTGCCACCGTCTGCGATGTTGTCGGTATTGCCTTGATCGCCTGAGTCGTAGCTTTGATCGCCTGAGTCGGCGCCTTGGTCTGCGTTCGGATCGCCGCCGGCTTCGAATTCCTGTGCGCCGTAAGGAACTCCGCTCATTCCGGAGAACATGCTCGAAAACAGCATCATTGAACCCAGTCCCCAGGCGCCTGCCACCAGCGCCGGCTTCCACCACGGTTCGGAATACCAGCCGGCCGGAACCGGGCGCCCGGCAACGCGTCCGCCGGGGTAGTAGTTGGGGGTTCGTGAGGACGGAGTGGGGGACGCGGCGATCTCGCGGCCCTCGAACTCCACTTCGCGCGCTTCGGTGACCGCGCCCGCGGCTTTCTGTCCGTCGAGGCTGGGAACGTCCGGTCCCGGATCCATGCCCATGGCGACTCTGGCCGCGCGAATGTAATAAAGACCTTCCAGTGCAGTCTGTTTCGCGAGCCGTGCCTGGACCGGCGTCGCGGCCTGATCGATCTGCGAGCCCGCTGCGTTGTAACGCTCGGCTGCGTCGGCGAGTGCTTGGCGCGACGCGTCGTCGCTGCCCGTGAGGTTGTAGACCTGGCCGCCGAGGCGCTCGATCGCCTGCCGGGCATCGGCTTTTGCGTCGTCGAGTTGTGTTGCGCTGTTGCCGGAACCTCGTTGCTGGCTCTTCATGACCAGGAACACGACAACGGCCAGTACAACGAGGATGAGAAGAATCGTGGTCACGAGTGGCCTCCCGAGCTGCAAAAGATCCGGACAACTCCAGGATACGGACCGGTACAACAAAAAATCCGCACCGGCGAGGCCGATGCGGATCTTGTGGAAGTTTCCCTCCGGTGGAGGGGATGACGGGAATCGAACCCGCGTGATCAGTTTGGAAGACTGAGGCTCTACCATTGAGCTACATCCCCGTGCATACGAGAAACCCGGGATCGCCGTGTTCGTCGTCTGCGATTCGAAACTGTACCCAATGGCTGTCTCGAATTCAAAATCGGGGGTCGGCAACGCTCTCACCAGGCACAATGTTTGCAAGACTGGTTTCTCGGGTGTGTCTGTCGGTGAAACTGAGGTGGTTCGGCAGTTCTGCCGTGCCAGTTGCAGCTTTTATCGGTGTGCAACTCCCGTCCGTGTACAAATGGTGGGCGGGTTCGTGAGAGAGTAGTGAGCGCGATAAGGTTCTATCCGGTCACCGGCGAGCGACGCTCGTATCGTGTGATTTGCTTCGTATGTTCGAGAAACGGGATGTAGCGCAGCTTGGTAGCGCATCCGCTTTGGGAGCGGAGGGTCGCAGGTTCAAATCCTGTCATCCCGACCAGTTCGAACTCGGTACTTCACCACTACTTGCGTAGGGGTGAAGTGCCGCGAAAGATCAGAAGTTCAGCAGTACACAAGTTGTGAGCAAGACCAGACGAAGGAGCGAAGTTTCGTGAAGAGCACCGTCGAGCAGCTCAGCCCGACGCGAGTCCGTATCAACGTTGAGGTGCCCTTCGCGGAACTCAAGCCTGATTTCGACAAGGCCTACAAGGCCCTCGCGCAGCAGATTCGTCTCCCCGGCTTCCGTCCCGGTAAGGCCCCGGCCCGACTTCTCGAAGCACGCGTCGGTCGCGCCGCAGTGCTCGAGCAGGTCGTCAACGACGCTCTCTCGTCGCGCTACCCGGAGGCTGTCACCAGCGCCGGCGTGAAGGCCATCGGCCAGCCCGATATCGAGGTCACCAAGCTCGAAGACAACGAGGTTCTCGAGTTCTCGGCCGAGGTTGACGTGCGCCCCGAGATCGAACTCCCGGACTTCAGCTCTATCAACGTCACGGTCGATCCGATCGAGATCACCGATGAAGCCATCGAAGAGCAGTTGCTCTCGCTGCGTCAGCGTTTCGGCACCCTCACGGGCGTCGAGCGTGCAGTCGAAGACGGCGACTTCGTCTCCATCGACCTGTCGGCCACCGTCGACGGCGAGAATGTTGCCGAGGCAACCGCCAGCGGACTGTCGCACGAGGTCGGTTCGGGCCAGCTCATCGAGGGCCTCGACGAAGCTATCGTCGGCCTCAAGGCGGGGGAGTCCAAGGACTTCACGTCGACGCTGGTTGCCGGCGAGTTCGCAGGCAAGGAAGCTGTCGTCACCGTGACCGTGCAGACGGTCAAGGAGCGCGAGCTTCCCGCTGAAGACGACGAGTTCGCTCAGCTCGCCAGCGAGTTCGACACCCTCGAAGAACTGAAGGCAGACCTCCGCGAGCGCGTCGGACGCGTCCGCAAGGTTGAGCAGGCCGGCCAGATCCGCGACAAGGTCCTCGAGCAGCTGCTCGAGACCGTCGAGGTTCCGCTGCCTGACGCTGTTGTCAAGGCTGAGGTCGACGCTGCACTGCACGACGCCGTTCACGGTCTCAATCACGACGAAGAGGCACTGAACCAGGCTCTCGAAGAGCAGGGCAGCAGCCGCGAAGAGTTCGACAAGGAAACGCTGGAGTCCGCTGAGCGCTCCGTCAAGACGCAGCTCCTGCTCGACTCCATCGCTGATGCCAACGACATCACCGTCGGCCAGGACGAGCTCACCGAGCGCATCCTGTTCCAGGCGCAGCGTTACGGCATGGCTCCGGAGCAGTTCATCCAGCAGATCCAGCAGGCTAACCAGCTCGGCGCAATGTTCGCCGACGTTCGCCGCGGCAAGGCTCTTGCAGCCGTCGTCGAGGCTGCCGGTGTCACCGACACCAGCGGTGCCGTTGTCGACACTGCCGAGCTTTTCGGTGGCGGCGAGGCAGAAGCTGACGCAGAAGCGTCTGATTCCGCCGAGAGCGAAGACAAGTAAACAAGCAGAATATCGGGTGTTTTCACCACGATTGACTGCATCAAGTTTTCCGCTTTGAGCGAAGTAGGGCGGCACCGGGACTCCGGTGCCGCCCTACTTCGTTAGTGTCTGTGTCAGCAGAAGAGTATTTCGCAAAGAAGATCCACATAGAAGGCAGGTACCGTGACTTCCAATCATCTGGAGACTGTGCAGAGTCCCGCCATGACTTCCGCGACAGCTGGGTTGAACCTCAGCGACTCGGTATACGAGCGCTTGCTGCGTGAGCGCATCATTTTCCTCGGTACCCAGGTCGACGACGACATTGCCAACAAGCTTTGCGCTCAGATCCTGTTGCTTTCGGCCGAGGACCCGACGCGGGACATCTCGCTCTACATCAACTCGCCGGGCGGATCCGTCACCGCCGGTATGGCAATTTTCGACACCATGCAGTTCGCGGAATGCGATATCGCGACCTTCGGTATGGGTCTTGCCGCTTCGATGGGCCAGTTCCTGCTCTCGGCCGGCACCAAGGGTAAGCGTTACGCCCTGCCGCACGCTCGCATCATGATGCATCAGCCGTCCGCCGGTATCGGTGGTAGCGCCAGTGACATCGCGATCATGGCTGAGCAGTTCAAGCACACCAAGCGTGAGATGGCCGAGCTGATTGCCGAGCACACCGGTCAGACGGTTGAGCAGATCACGGCCGACTCCGACCGTGACCGTTGGTTCACGGCGAAGGAAGCCCTCGAGTACGGCTTTGTCGACCACGTCGTCTCCCGTGCAAACCAGGCCGGCGGCGCCGGTAACTGAGCCGGTCCATCTGCCCTTGCTGCCCAATTCATACTTTGGAGAACTGATGACCAATCCTTTCGGAGCTCATTCGCTGGGCGGCCAGGCGCCGTCGGCACCCCAGTCGCGCTACATCCTGCCCCAGTTCACGGAGCAGACCAGCTACGGAGTCAAGACGTCCGACCCGTACAACAAGCTGTTCGAGGAGCGCATCATCTTCCTCGGCTCGCAGGTCGACGACGTCTCCGCCAACGATCTGATGGCGCAGCTTCTGGTTCTCGAATCTCAGGATCCGGACCGCGACATCACGATGTACATCAACTCTCCCGGTGGTTCGTTCACCGCGCTGATGGCGATCTACGACACGATGCAGTACGTGCGTGCAGACATCAGCACGGTCTGCCTCGGCCAGGCTGCGTCGGCTGCGGCCGTCCTGCTCGCCGGTGGTACACCAGGTAAGCGTTTTGCGCTCCCCAACTCGCGCATCCTGATCCACCAGCCGTCCACCGGCGGTATCCAGGGCCAGGTCTCCGATCTGGAGATTCAGGCTGCGGAGATCGAGCGTATGCGTCGCCTCATGGAAAACACCTTGGGTCTGCATACCGGCAAGGACCCGGGAACGATCCGCGTCGACACCGATCGCGACAAGATCCTCACGTCCGAGCAGGCCAAGGAATACGGCATCATCGACGACGTTCTGGCGTACCGGAAGCTCAGCGCTCAGAAGTAGTCCGTTTCCGCCTCGTGTCGAACATTGGAATTTTCCGCTCGACACGAGGCGGTTTGGTCGGGAATTGGCAGGTCACCGAGGTGGGCTGATCAATTTTTCGGCAAGGTTGTTTTCAATTCGCAGACGAAACGCCGTGAACAGGTCGACCCGGCTTCGGATCTGCGGGTACCGTCACTTCACGGGCTGGTTCTCGATCGCTGCTCCGAGATTTCCACGAAAGATTTCCACGGAGCGTCACAGCTGATCGATGGCGGCGAGTGTACGTACATGAAGGAAGTAGGGACCTCACGAGATGGCACGCATCGGCGACGGCGGGGATCTGCTCAAGTGCTCTTTCTGCGGTAAGAGCCAGAAGCAAGTCAAAAAGCTCATTGCAGGACCCGGGGTGTACATCTGCGACGAGTGCATCGACCTCTGTAACGAGATCATCGAAGAAGAGCTAGCCGAGTCCAGTGAGGTCAAGCTCGACGAGCTGCCCAAACCTGCAGAGATTCGGGATTTCCTCGAGAACTACGTCATCGGTCAGGATTCCGCCAAGCGGACACTCGCAGTGGCTGTCTACAACCATTACAAGCGCATTCAGGCCGGCGACAAGGGCCGCGATGCGCGCGGGGAGACCGTAGAACTCGCAAAGTCGAATATCTTGATGCTCGGCCCCACAGGTTGCGGTAAGACGTACCTCGCGCAGACGTTGGCGAAGATGCTCAATGTTCCGTTCGCGATTGCCGACGCCACTGCGTTGACCGAAGCCGGTTACGTCGGTGAAGACGTCGAGAACATCTTGCTCAAGCTGATTCAGGCTGCCGATTACGACGTCAAGCGCGCCGAGACCGGCATCATCTACATCGACGAGGTCGACAAGATCGCTCG
The DNA here is from genome assembly GCF_002245895.1 of Rhodococcus sp. OK302. Classification (NCBI taxonomy): domain Bacteria; kingdom Bacillati; phylum Actinomycetota; class Actinomycetes; order Mycobacteriales; family Nocardiaceae; genus Rhodococcus; species Rhodococcus sp. OK302. The sequence continues at coordinate 5,162,468 of NZ_NPJZ01000001.1, read as the reverse complement.
TAAGAGCGAAAACCCGTCTATCACCCGGGACGTGTCCGGTGAAGGCGTTCAGCAGGCTCTGCTGAAGATCCTCGAGGGTACGCAGGCCAGCGTCCCGCCGCAGGGCGGACGTAAGCATCCGCATCAGGAGTTCATCCAGATCGACACCACGAACGTGCTGTTCATCGTGGCCGGCGCGTTTGCCGGTCTCGAGCGCATCGTGTCCGACCGTGTCGGTAAGCGCGGGATCGGCTTCGGCGCCGAGGTTCGCTCCAAGGCTGAAATGGACACGATTGATCGTTTCGCGGAGGTCATGCCCGAGGATCTGATCAAGTTCGGTTTGATCCCCGAGTTCATCGGGCGTCTGCCGATGATCGCGTCGGTCACCAACCTCGACAAGGAATCGTTGGTCAAGATTCTGTCGGAGCCCAAGAACGCTTTGGTCAAGCAGTACCGTCGACTCTTCGACATGGACGGCGTGGAGCTCGAGTTCACCGAGGAAGCCCTCGATGCGATCGCCGACCAGGCAATCCTCCGCGGCACTGGTGCCCGTGGTTTGCGCGCCATCATGGAAGAGGTTCTCCTCCCCGTGATGTACGACATCCCCAGCCGCGACGATGTCGAGAAGGTTGTGGTGACCGCCGAAACCGTCAACGACAACGTTCTGCCGACCATCGTTCCCCGCAAGCCCGAGCGTGGCGAACGGCGTGACAAGACTGCCTAGTCTTTGCTTCACAGCGTGAAATGACTGTGGCCCTGCATCTCCTTCGAGAGATACAGGGCCACAGTCATTGTGTGGGGTGTTCAGGTAGCTATTGCTGCGTTGCTGCGACCAGTTGGTCGACCTGCTCGACGGTCATGCCGAGCCCGAAGCCTGCGAGTTTGACGAGGGGCATGGAACCGGCCATTGCCATCAACTCTGGTGGTACCGGCGCTGCGTCTTCGGACATGGCCTCGGCCATCGCGGCACCGAGCACTGCGCCTCCGACGGGATGGGCAAACCATTCGGCGATGGTGGACATCGGGGTCAGGGGGCGGACGCCGATGTTGCCGGCGAGTGTGACCCGTTCGGTGGCCGCGATGTCGCGTGAGGAGAAACCGACCCGAATGTCGTAGTCACCGGCTTCGACGGCCCAGTTCTGACCCTCGACAGACCAGTAGGAGAACGCACGGGAATCGAGTGTGATTGTTGCAGAGGCTGTTTCACCAGGTGCGAGGTGAATCTTTGCGAATCCCTTCAATTCTTGGGCGGGGCGGTTGACGGTCCCGGACGCGTCGTGGACGTAGGCCTGGACGACGGTGCTGCCGGCCCGCTCACCACTGTTGCGCACGGTCACTGTCAGTTCGGCGGAGTTCTCGCCGGTGGTGACGGAGGTTTCGGTGACCTCGAAGGTGGTGTAGCTGAGGCCGAATCCGAACGGGTAGGCAACGTCGTGGTCGACGGAGTCGTAGTAGCGGTATCCGACGTAGAGTCCTTCGCCGTAGCGGACGTGCTGCTGCGCTCCGGGGAAGTGGAGGTACGACGGATTGTCCTGCAGTCGAAGGGGGATCGTCTCGGTGAGGTGTCCGGACGGGTTGACGACGCCGAACAGGATGTCGGCGATCGCAGATCCGCCGGCCTGGCCGAGGAGCCACCCTTCGAGGATGGAGGCTGCATATTTCCGCCACGGTGTAATCGACACGACACCGCCGTTGGACAGCACGACGACGGTATTCGGATTGACTGCGTGAACTGCCTGCAGCAGGGCCAACTGGTCGCCGGGGAGGTCGATATCCGTCCGGTCGAACCCCTCGGATTCGGTGGCTGACGACAAGCCCAGGAAAAGGACAGCGACATCGGCGTTGCGGGCGGCTTCGACAGCCTCAGCGACTTTTTCGCTGTCTGCATTTCCGTCGAAGTTGAATCCCGGCGCAAAGGTCACTCGCTCGGAACCGGCAATCGCCTGCACGGCGTCCAAGGCATTGTCGAGCGTCGTCGGAACCACCTGTGAACTACCGGCGCCCTGGTAGCGAGGGCTGCGAGCGAACTCGCCGATGACAGCGATGGTCTGTGCCTCGGCTGCGAGCGGGAGGATGTTGTTGTCATTCTCGAGGAGTACGGCGGATTCGGCTGCCGCGGTTCGAGCAAGCTGGTGGTGACCCTCGGCGTCGTAGGTGTGACCTTCGACCCGTGCCTCTGCGGTGCGCTCGACAAGCGTCGAGACGCGTTGGGCAGCGGTGTCCACGACGGATTCGTCGAGGTCCCCGTTGCGGACGGCGTCGACGATCTCCCCGTCGGTGCCCGAAGCAGGCATCTCGAGGTCCAACCCCGCGGCAATCGCTGCGACGCGATCGTTGACGGCACCCCAGTCGGACACGACGAGGCCGTCGTAGCCCCACTGGTCGCGCAGAACTTCGGTGAGCAGCCAGTGGTTCTGACTTGCGTAGACGCCGTTGATCTTGTTGTACGAGCACATCACCGTGGTGGGCGCCGCCGTGGTGACGGCGTATTCGAAGCCTGCCAGGTAGATCTCGCGCAGGGTCCGATCATCGATGTCGGCGCTGACCCGCATGCGGTCGCTCTCTTGATTGTTGGCGGCAAAGTGCTTGAGTGACGTTCCGACGCCACGTGATTGGACACCCGTGATCAGGGCAGCTGCGAATCGGCCCGAGAGAAAGGGATCCTCGGAGACGTACTCGAAGTTTCGCCCGCACAATGGGGACCGTTTGATGTTGATGCCGGGGCCGAGAAGTACGGAGACGCGTTCGGCCTTGGCTTCGTCGCCCAGGGCTTCGCCGACGCTCTGGATGAGGTCCAGGTTCCAGGATGAGCCGAGTCCGACGGCAGGCGGGAAACAAGTAGCCGGGATGCTCTGGCCGAGTCCGAGCGCGTCGCCGCCTTCGGGTTGCTTACGAACGCCGTGGGGCCCGTCGGTCAGCAGCATCGAGGGAATTCCGGAGACTGCCTGGCTGTGCCAGAAATCGGACCCCGAGGTCAATGACGCTTTGTCCTCGAGTGAAAGTCCGGTTACCTGGTGTTCGACGATGTCCGTCACGTTCGTCCTCCTGATTGCAGTTGCGCGTTCAACTACCAGCCTATGCGCCCGAGTGAGAACACGCGGTCGGTCACCCGATCACGACGCGATGTGGGTGCGAGTACACGTTCATCGAGTCACCCCGAATAAATCCGGCGAGCGTGAGACCGGATTCCTGAGCGAGTTCAACCGCCAATGACGACGGAGCCGAGACCGCGCCCAGGATCGGGATTCCGGCCATGACCGCTTTTTGGACCAGCTCGAACGACGCGCGCCCACTGACGATCAAGACGGTGTCGTAGAGGGGAACTCGGCCGTCGGTGATTGCCCAGCCGATCACTTTGTCCACGGCGTTGTGCCGTCCGACGTCTTCACGGAGAGCGAGCAGTTCACCGGCGGTGGTGAACAATCCGGCCGCATGCAAACCGCCGGTGCGCTCGAAGATTCGTTGGCCTGCGCGGAGTGTGACGGGCATGGAGCCCAGAGTTGTCGATGCGACCGCGGTTGTGTCTCCGACGAGCGGATGTTTTGTGGTTGTTCGGACGGCGTCGAGCGACGTCTTTCCGCACACCCCGCAGGCAGAGCTGATGACAGTGCTGCGATCCGTGCTCGGATCCGGCAACGGCACGCCGGGAGCCAAAGCGGTGTCCAGCACGTTGTACGTGTTGGCGCCGTTCGCGTCGACGCCGTCGCAGTAGCGAACGATGCTGACATCGTCGCGGGTGGCGATGATGCCTTCGCTGAGCAGGAAGCCGTGAACAAGGTCGACGTCGTTGCCCGGTGTTCGCATGGTCACCGCCAAAACCTTTCCTCCGACGCGCATTTCGAGCGGTTCTTCGACGGCGACGTTGTCCGGTCTGCGTACAACCTGATTGCCGGAGATTCGGACTACCGGCGTTCGCGCCGTTACTCGGCCCATCAGCGGTCGCCCGCAGGTTCGAGTCGAACGGTGACGCCTTTGGATACCGGCGTATTCGACTTGGCTGCTACATGTTCGAGCGGAACCAGGGGATTGGTCTCCGGGTAGTACGCAGCCGCATTTCCACGCGGAGTGTCGTACGAGACGATGCGGAAATCCGTGACCCGACGCTCTTCGAGGGTTCCGTCGGTGCTCGTCCACTCGGAGATGATATCGACAAGGGCGCCGTCACTGAATCCGAGTTCGGTGACGTCGGCGGCATTGACGAGGATGACTTTGCGTCCGCCCTTGATGCCGCGGTAACGGTCGTCGAGGCCGTAGATGGTGGTGTTGTACTGGTCATGGCTGCGCATGGTCTGAAGAATCAATCGACCGCTCGGGGTTGGAAGCCACCGCAGTTCGTTGATTCCGAAGTTCGCTTTGCCGGTGTGGGTGTGGAATTCGCGTGAATCGCGGGGCGGGTGGGGAAGTTGGAAGCCGTCCGGTTGGCGCACTCGTGTGTTGTAGTTTTCGCATCCGGGGACGACGCGTGAGATGGAGTCGCGGATCAGGTCGTAGTTTCCTTCGAATGCAGACCACCGCACCGAGTGGTCCTCGCCGAGTATCTCGCGGGCGAGTTGGCACACAATGGCAACTTCGCTGCGCAGGTACGGGCTGACCGGGGTGAGACGGCCACGCGAGAGGTGCACCATCGACATGGAATCTTCCACGGACACAAGCTGTTTGCCACTCGATTGAACGTCGAGATCGGTGCGGCCGAGGGTGGGGAGGATGATCGCGGTCTGGCCGTGGACAACGTGGCTGCGGTTCAGTTTGGTGGAGACCTGCACGGTGAGTTCGCACTGGCGAAGTGCAGTTTCCGTCGCTGCGGTATCGGGACTGGCTTGAATGAAGTTGCCGCCCATCGCCATGAAGAAGCTTGCTTTGCCGGCGTTCATGGCGCGAATTGCGTCGACGGTATCCCAGCCGTGTTTGCGCGGCGCGTTGATCGCAAACTCGGTGTCGAGCGCGGCCAGGAATTCTTCGGGCATCTTCTCCCAGATGCCCATCGTGCGGTCGCCCTGCACGTTGGAATGCCCTCGGACCGGGCATACTCCGGCGCCGGGCTTGCCCATCATCCCGCGCATCAGCAGAAGATTGACGGCTTCCTCGATGGTGGCGACTCCGTGGGCTTGCTGGGTGAGCCCCATGGCCCAGCAGGTAACTGTGCGCTCCGACTGTGCGAGCGCAGTCGCAGTCTCCTCGAGTTGTGTCATCGTCAGACCGGTGGCTTCGAGAACGGTATCGAGATCGACTGCGCGGATGTGCTTTTCGTAGTCGCTCCAGCCCGCGCAGTATTCGTCGACAAACGCGCGGTCGACAACGGTGCCTGGAGCGCGATCTTCCTGTTCGAGCAACAGTTTGCCCAGACCTTGGAACAGAGCCATGTCGCCGCCGAGGCGGATCTGCAGGAACTCGTCGGCGATGTCGGCTCCGTGACCGATTACTCCGGACACCTTCTGTGGATCCTTGAAGCGCTTGAGTCCGGCTTCGGGCAGAGGATTGATCGCGATGATCTTGGCGCCGTTACCCTTTGCCTTCTCTAATGTGGAAAGCATGCGGGGATGGTTGGTGCCGGGGTTTTGCCCGGCGATCAGGATGAGGTCGGCGTTCTCGAGGTCGGGAACCGTCACTGAACCCTTGCCGATGCCGATCGACTGGGTCAGTGCGCTGCCGGAAGACTCGTGACACATGTTCGAGCAGTCGGGCATGTTGTTGGTGCCGTAGCTGCGAATCATCAACTGGTACAGGAATGCGGCTTCGTTGGAGGTGCGCCCCGACGTGTAGAAGACTGCTTCGTCAGGCGAGTCGAGACCCTTCAGATGGTCCGCGATCAGCGCGTAGGCGCCGTCCCAGTCGATGGGTTGATAGTGAGTGGCGCCGGGGGTTAGCACCATCGGGTGGGTCAGCCGGCCTTGCTGGCCTAGCCAGTAGTCGGTCTTGCCGTCCAGATCTGCGAGGGAGTGCTCGGCAAAAAATTCCGGGGTGACGGTGCGCAGGGTTGCTTCTTCGGCGACGGCTTTGGCACCGTTCTCGCAGAATTCTGCCGGCTTGCGGTGACCGGGTGTTTCGGGCCAGGCGCAGCCGGGGCAGTCGAAACCGTGGCGCTGGTTCAACCGGGTGAGTGTGCGCGCGGTCCGCAGCGCCCCCATCTGTTCGATTCCTCGTTGCAGCGAGACGAGAACTGCCGGCACTCCGGCGGCGTAGTCCTTGGGGTGAGTGATCTCGAGGTCCGATTCGTCGATGTCCTTCGAAGGGCCGTGGCGCGTCATGTGTCCATACTGGCCTGAAGTGACGACCGTGTCATCGGATGGGGTCGAACCAATTACTCCCGGTACGCTCACCACATGGGTGTGAGCGTAAGGCCGGCTGAAACCGCGGACATTTCTGCTCTTGCAGCAGTACTTGCCGACGCGTTCGAAGATGATCCGTTGATGGCGTGGATACTTCCGGACGAGGACGGGCGACGGGGCCGGTTGGCCAAGTTGTTCGCCGCCGAAGTTCGATACCACCACCTGTCCGGTGGCGGCGCCGAGGTGGCCGTCGACGGCAACGGCGTGATCGGGGGCGCGGCGCTTTGGGATCCGCCGGGGCGCTGGAAGCAGTCCACGTGGGAATCTATGATCAGTTTCCCGGCTACCTTGCGTGCGTTGGGTTCTCGCATCATGGTTGGTGCAGAAGTGGGTGGCGTCCTCGAGAAGGCTCACCCGACAACGCCGCATTGGTACCTCGCCACCATCGGCACGGGAGCCAACGCGCGCGGCGGCGGCTACGGCAAGGCGCTGCTGAACTCGCGACTCGACCGATGTGATCGTGATCGGATTCCCGCGTATCTCGAATCCAGCAAGAAGGAGAACATCCCGTACTACAACCGCTTCGGGTTCGAAGTGACGGACGAAATCGTGATCCCCGACGGCGGGCCGATAGTATATCCGATGTTGCGGGAACCGAAGTGATGTTGCCGGAATTGCATGGCGGTACGCCGTTCGACGAGATGGACGATTACATTGCACTGCCTCGGCTGTCCGGCCTCGCACTCTCGCCCGACGGTTCGGTACTGATCTGCGGGCGGACTGTTCTCGACGATGCCGGTGCCGAGTACGTGACGTCGCTGTGGGAGTTCGATCCCGCCGGGCGTCGGCCCGCTCGCAGACTGACCTGGGGCACGACCAGTGAATCCGGCGCGGCATTTGCTTTCGACGGTGACATCCTCTTCACCGCAACGCGTTCCGTGCCTGGGGAGGAAACCCCGCAGCCGGCATTGTGGCGACTACCCACCGCGGGCGGTGAGGCCCAGTTGGTGTGCACTCGCGGCTCCGGAATCTCGGGTGTCACAGCAGCCAAGGCGGCTCCGACTTTTGTTGCACACACACCGGTGATGGCGTCGGCGCGCACCCTCGACCGCGATGACGAAATCCGCAAGGCACGCAAGGACGGCAAGGTTACGGCGATGCTCCACACGGGTTATCCCGTGCGCCACTGGGATCATGATCTGGGTCCTGATCAGCCGCATCTGGTTGTCGGAGAATCGGATTCGGAAGGTGCCGTCGTACTGCGGGACGTGACGCCCGATGCCGGCGGCGCGTTGCGCGAGGGGACGCTCTCGATCAGTAGCGACGGCATGTTTGCGGTATCGACGTGGGCCGTCGGAGATTTCGGTGCTGCCCGTCGTTCGACTCTCGTACGTATCGACACAGTGAGCGGCGATCGTGTCACTGTGGTGGACGACGCGAGTGCAGACGTACACAGTCCGGTTCTGTCGCCGGACGGAACCCAGGTTGTCTTCATCCGTGAAACATTGACAACTCCGGAGCTGGCGCCACGAGTTTCCCTGGGACTCTACGTTTTCAAGACCTCCACGGAGACCACTGTCGCGGAAGGCTGGGATCGGTGGCCGACGTCGCTGGCATGGCTTTCCGATGGTTCCGGGCTGGTTGTGACCGCGGACGACAATGGTCGTGGCCCAGTCTTCACCATTGACCTGTGGGGTCAGCCTGTCCAGCTGACCACCGACGATGCGGCCTACAACGAGGTTCGAGTGTCATCCGACGGTGAGTCGATCTACGCGCTACGGGCGTCGTACGAAACACCGCCGCACGCAGTGCGCATTGCCATTCGCACGGGTGAGGTTTCAGCCTTGAAGGGGCCGGACCCCTTGCCGGAATTGCCGGGCACTCTGACCGAGATCAGTGCCAAAGGCGAGGACGGGACCCCGATTCGGAGTTGGTTGGCGCTGCCGACGGGTGCCGCCGCCCACTCTCCGGTGCCACTACTGCTGTGGGTGCACGGCGGTCCGCTGAACTCGTGGAATACCTGGTCATGGCGATGGAATCCGTGGCTGTTGGTGGCAAAGGGGTACGCGGTACTTCTGCCGGACCCGGCGTTGTCCACGGGATACGGGCAAGATTTTGTGCAGCGCGGCTGGGGTCAGTGGGGCCAAGCGCCCTTCACTGATCTGATGGCGATCACTGACGCCGCCGAGGCGTGCGACGAGATCGACCCGAACCGTACCGGCGTAATGGGAGGTTCGTTCGGCGGCTATATGGCGAATTGGATTGCGGGTCATACTGATCGGTTCGATGCGATTGTCACTCACGCAAGTCTGTGGGCGCTCGCCCAGTTCGGACCTACAACGGACTCGGCGTGGTACTGGCAACGGGAGATGACTCCCGAGATGGCCGTCGAGAACTCGCCCCACCTCTACGTCGCGGACATCAACACCCCCATGCTGGTTGTTCACGGGGACAAGGACTATCGAGTACCGATCGGCGAAGGGCTACGACTCTGGTACGAACTGCTCGCGGAGTCCGGATTGCCGGCCGATGCGGACGGTAAGACGGACCATCGGTTCCTGTACTTCCCGGACGAGAATCACTGGGTGCTCAAGCCTGCACATACCAAGATCTGGTACGAGGTTGTCACCGCATTTCTATCCGAGCACATCCTGGGTGAGGATGTGCCACTCCCGGAGATTCTCGGTTGATCGACGCCCGGCCCTGCCGTCGAACGAGGCCGACGGGCGGTCACGATCACGGGCACTGAACGGTGTAATTCCAATCGGTGTAGTTGGGTCCGGTGACACGGACCAGTACGGACGACGCGAGCCCCGGCGGAACGTTGACGACCAGCGCACCGGTTCCCTGGTTGATGTCGTCGCCGACGTACCCGGTGCTCTGGATGAGCCTGCCTTCGTAGAAGACCTCGATCAGGTCCGGGATGCTGTAGGTCTCGTAACCCACAACGAACGAGGTCGGACCGCCCCGGCCGATCTGATGTTTGGTACTGGTGATGCCGGCGCCGCCGGAAATAGTCGATGCGTTGCAACCCTGTGTCGGTGTAAACGATCCGCCGCCGCCACTGCCGCTCGCCAAACCGTTGAGAATTGCGCGGGGATCGCCGTTGGCCAGGCCGTTTGCAATGTCCCGGGCGCTGGTGGCACCGGCGGCCAGACCTCCCAGGACGGCGTTGACATCGCCGGTGGCAATACCGTCGGTAATGTCACCGATGCTGCCGCTGGCGATGCCGTTCGCAATATCGTTTCCGGCGTCGCCGATGCTGCCGTTGATCGTGGCGATTCCGCCGTCCACGCTTCCTTCAATTCCCGGTTGAGCGGACGCTGTGGCCGGCACCACGAGGGCAACCGCTGCTCCGATGGTGGCCGCGGCGGCCAGAGTACGAACGCTGCTGTATCGAAAACCCAACTTGTTCAACATGATTCCTCCGGAGAGTGATTGTGGGAAACCCTTCGCCACGATCATTTCAGCGGGGCGGATCGATGAGTATCCTTCGTTCGGCGGACAACAGCCATGCCCGAGAAGGTCTCGGCTGTGACTGTGTCGCTGGTCTCGAGTTCAGAGGCCGTCGCAGATCTGCCGGGTCTCACCTGACGGGCAAATTCGCTCACAGCGGGGGAGTCACTAGGATCATGGGGTGACCAGTGCATCCCCAGAGAACCCTCAGACCCCCGCCGACGCCCTCCCCAAAAGCTGGGACCCCAGCGCTGTAGAGGCTGATTTGTATCAGGGTTGGGTGGATGCGGGCTACTTCCAGGCCGACGCGTCCAGCGACAAGCCCGGCTACTCGATCGTGCTCCCGCCGCCGAATGTGACGGGCAGCCTGCACATGGGCCATGCGCTTGATCACACCCTCATGGATGTGTTGAGCCGTCGCAAGCGGATGCAGGGCTACGAGGTTCTGTGGCTGCCGGGCATGGATCACGCCGGTATTGCGACGCAGTCTGTCGTGGAGAAGCAGCTGGCAGCCGAGGGCAAGAAGAAGGAAGACCTCGGACGCGAAGCGTTCATCGAGAAGGTCTGGGACTGGAAGCGTGAGTCCGGCGGCACCATCGGCGGCCAGATGCGCCGTATCGGCGACGGCGTCGACTGGAGCCGCGAGCGCTTCACGATGGACGAGAACCTCTCGCGCTCCGTGCAGACCATTTTCAAGCGGATGTTCGACGAGGGCCTGATCTATCGCGCCGAGCGCCTGGTCAACTGGTCGCCCGTGCTGCAGACCGCGATCTCCGACATCGAGGTCAAGTTCGAGGACGTCGAGGGGGAGCTTGTTTCCCTCCGTTACGGCTCCCTCAACGACAACGAGCCGCACGTGATCGTTGCCACCACTCGCGTCGAAACGATGCTCGGTGACACCGCCGTCGCCGTGCACCCGGAAGACGAGCGCTACAAGCATCTGCTCGGCACCACCCTCGAGCACCCGATCACCGGCCGTCAGATCCCGATCATCGCCGACGATTACGTCGACCCCGAGTTCGGTACCGGCGCCGTCAAGATCACGCCCGCCCATGATCCCAATGACTTCGAGATGGGTATGCGGCACAACCTGCCCATGCCCACGATCATGGACAAGGCCGGCAAGATCGCCGATACGGGAACCGAATTCGACGGCATGGACCGTTTCGAGGCCCGCGTCAAGGTTCGTGAGGCACTCGCCGAACAGGGGCGCGTCGTCGCCGAGAAGCGTCCGTACCTGCACAGCGTCGGACATTCCGAGCGTAGTGGTGAAGCCATCGAGCCGCGCCTGTCGCTGCAGTGGTGGGTCAAGGTCGAGGGTCTGGCCAAGGCTGCGGGTGACGCAGTTCGTAACGGCGACACCGTGATTCACCCGGCCAGCCAGGAACCGCGTTGGTTCGACTGGGTCGACAACATGCACGACTGGTGCATTTCGCGTCAGCTGTGGTGGGGTCACCGCATCCCCGTCTGGTACGGACCCGAAGGTGAAGTTGCCAGCTTCGGTCCCGACGAAACCGCCCCCGAAGGCTGGGTCCAGGACCCCGACGTTCTCGACACCTGGTTCTCGTCCGGCCTGTGGCCCTTCTCGACGATGGGCTGGCCCGAGAACACAGCGGAACTCGAAAAGTTCTACCCCACCAGTGTTTTGGTGACGGGTTACGACATCCTGTTCTTCTGGGTCGCCCGCATGATGATGTTCGGCACGTACGTGTCGGAGGACGAGTCCATTACCGCGGGACCCGGCAAGTCCGGTCCGCAGGTTCCGTTCAAGGACGTGTTCCTGCACGGTCTGGTTCGCGACCAGTTCGGCAAGAAGATGTCGAAGTCGCGTGGCAACGGTATCGATCCGCTGGACTGGGTCGAGCGTTTCGGCGCCGACGCCCTGCGCTTCACCCTCGCCCGCGGTGCCAACCCGGGCAGTGACCTCTCGGTCGGTGAGGATTCTGCGCAGTCCTCGCGTAACTTCGCCACGAAGCTGTTCAACGCCACCAAGTTCGCGCTCATGAACGGCGCCGCACCGGCACCGTTGCCGGCGCGCAGTGAGCTTACCGACGCCGACCGCTGGATTCTCGATCGTCTGGACGTTGTTGCAGCCGAGGCTGATTCGGCGTTCGATCGCTACGAGTTCAGCAAGGCCTGCGAAGGCCTGTTCCACTTCGCGTGGGACGAGGTCTGTGACTGGTACCTCGAACTGGCCAAGGTTCAGTTCGCCGGTGACGAGACCACCGCGGCCAACACCCGCGCTGTCCTCGGCAACGTGCTCGACGCACTGCTTCGTCTGCTGCACCCCGTCATTCCGTTCGTCACGGAAACCCTGTGGAAGGTGCTCACCGGCGGCGAGTCCGTCGTCGTCGCAGACTGGCCGACTCAGTCCGGCGAAGCCGTCGACACCGCGGCTGCTACCCGGATCGAAGACACCCAGCGTTTGATCACCGAGGTTCGACGCTTCCGAAACGATCAGGGCCTCAAGCCTTCTCAGAAGGTGCCGGCTCGGGCATCGGGACTGTCCGAAGCTGGACTGGACGGCCAGTTCGCCTACGTCCAGGCGCTCGCGAAGCTGACAGAGCCCGAAGAGGGCTTCGAGGCATCCATCTCGGTGGAGGTGCGACTGAGTCAGGGAACCGTGACAGTCGACATCGACACCTCCGGCACCATCGACCTCGGCGCCGAGAAGAAGCGACTCGAGAAGGACCTGACCGCGGCGCAGAAGGAACTCGTCACCGCGGACAACAAGCTTGCCAATGAAGCGTTCCTCGCGAAGGCACCCGACGCCGTCGTCGACAAGATCAAATCGCGTCGTCAGATCGCCATCGAAGAGATCGAGCGCATCACCAACCGTTTGAAGGAGCTGGGCGACAAGTGAGCTCGGGAGAGCCCCCGCAGTTCGGGGAATCGGAATTCGGGGATTTCGGTGCAGTACCGCTCAGTTCGGTGCCGACACCGGTAGATATCGCCGAGTTGGCGTTGGTCGAAGCAGAACTCGACAAGCGTTGGCCGGAAACCAAGATGGAGCCGTCGCTGACGCGCATCGAAGCCCTCATGGATGTGCTCGGGTCGCCGCAGCACAACTATCCGGCCGTGCACGTCACCGGCACCAACGGCAAGACGTCGGTGACGCGCATGATCGATTCGCTCATGAGCGCACTGCATCGTCGTACCGGCCGCACCACCAGTCCGCATCTGCAGATCGCCACCGAGCGGATCAGCATCGACGGTCAGCCGATCTCGCCGCGGCTTTATGTCGACACGTACCGCGAGATCGAGCCGTACGTGCAGATGATCGATCAGCAGTCCGAGGCGGCCGGGGGACCGGCGATGAGCAAGTTCGAGGTGCTCACCGCCATGGCGTACGCCGCTTTTGCGGAAGCGCCGGTCGACGTGGCCGTTGTCGAGGTCGGTCTGGGCGGACGGTGGGATGCCACCAACGTCATCGACGGACAGGTCGCGGTGATCACCCCGATCAGCCTCGATCACGCCGAGTACCTGGGCAGTGATCTCGGCGGTATCGCCGAGGAGAAGGCCGGGATCATCAAGAAGGGCCGCGAAGGTCTGGTTCCGCTCGACACCGTCGCGATCATCGCGGAGCAGACCCCCGAGGTCATGGAGGTTCTGCTGCGACGTGCCGTCGAAACCGATGCAGCAGTTGCTCGTGAAGGTTCCGAATTCAAGGTGCTCGGCCGCCAGATCGCAGTCGGTGGGCAGCAGCTGGAACTTCAGGGTCTCAGTGGCGTCTACACCGAGATCTTCCTGCCGCTCCACGGTGAACATCAGGCCCGCAACGCAGTACTCGCGTTGGCAGCCGTCGAGGCATTCTTCGGCGCCGGACCGGATCGCCAGCTTGATCAGGATGCAATCCGCTCCGGGTTTGCGTCCGTCGTGAATCCTGGTCGCCTCGAACGAGTTCGGAGCGCGCCGACGGTTTTCCTCGACGCGGCTCACAACCCGGACGGTGCTCGTGCGCTCGCTGCGGCACTCGCCGCGGAGTTCGACTTCCGCAAGCTCGTCGGAGTTGTCAGCGTCATGGCAGACAAGGACGTCGACGCGATCTTGACGGCGTTCGAGTCCGTCTTCGACGAGATTGTCGTGACCCACAACGGCTCGCCGCGTGCGATGGACGTCGAGGAACTCGCGAACATCGCCGTCGCCAAGTTCGGTGACGAACGCGTCGTCGTAGTGCCGCTGTTGGTGGACGCTTTGGAGACCGCCATTGAAATGGCGGAGCAGGTTGCCGAGCCCGGCGAAGCGGTATCCGGGGCCGGTGTCGTGGTGACCGGATCTGTGGTTACTGCAGGCGCAGCCCGCACATTGTTCGGAAAGGACCCAGCGTGAGTACCCCGTCAGAACCGAGTTCGACGCCGGATGGACAGTTCGGTCCGCCGACGAAGGATCCGTGGAAGGGCTTCCGCGGCGTCATGGCGGGAACGCTGATCGTCGAGTCGATCGTGGTGTTCCTGACGATTCCGGTCGTGCAGGTTGTCGGTGGGGGACTCACCTGGTTCAGCGGTACCTACATCATCGGGCTGGGCTTTCTGATGATTCTGGGCGGCGGCATTCAGGGACGACCCTGGGCGATCTGGTACAACGTCGCCTTGCAGGTACTTCTGGTCCTCGGCGTCTTCATTCACGTCTCGATCGGTGTGATGGGACTCGTGTTCGGCCTCGTCTGGGCTTACCTGGTCTACCTGCGAAGAGACATCGCGCAACGAATGGAGAAGGGCCTGCTTCCGGGTCAGCGCGACTGACCATTTAGGCTGACCAACGTGACTGAGCGCACCCTCGTACTGATCAAGCCCGATGCCGTTGCCCGTGGATACGTGGGAGAAATCCTGAGTCGTATCGAACGCAAGGGCCTTACCATCGCAGCACTCGACCTTCGGGTTGCTTCCGAAGACGTGGCTGGTAGCCACTATGCGGAACACGCCGAGCGTCCGTTCTACCCGAGCTTGTTGGAGTTCATCACCTCCGGTCCGCTGGTTGCCGTAGTGCTCGAAGGCCCCCGTGCCATTGCAGCTTTCCGTCAGCTTGCCGGCGGAACCGACCCGGTGGAGAAGGCGCTACCAGGAACAATCCGCGGAGACTTCGGTCTCGAGTCACAGCAGAACCTGGTCCACGGAAGCGATTCCGTCGAGTCCGCAGAGCGCGAAATCGCACTCTGGTTCCCGGCGCTCTCTTCCATCTGATTTTTTGTACGCTTAACCCGAACGGCACTGATCCCACATCGGTGCGCCCTTGCAGTAACGGGTGCACGGATGTGGGATACTGCTATCAGTTGGACCGCAAATTTGTTGTACGCGCGTTCAACCGGATGGCACTAGGTTCGATGTGACACAGGTTCGATGCCCTTTCATCGCTGCTACCGGTCAACAGGAAATCCCTGGACCCGTGCACGCTGGATGATCAGGCGCTCGAGTTGCGGATCACTGCCATCCAGCCAGGCACTTCATGCGTCCGCAGTGATTAACGGGCATTACGGACCATGCGGAGCGAGACCTTTACAATCTCGTACTCACTTCTGAGTGCGAGTACACACAGCGCGCCCCTGCGTGGCCGCGTGACAACTCGATTGCAGAGTTGGACGCGCCCGGGGGCTGAGGAGACTTACGTGGCCGATCAAGCCCCAACAGAATCACAATCAAACGAAACCCCGGTCTTTCCGGACAAGATGCGCGTCCACGCGCTGGCGAAGATGCTGGGACTCACCAGCAAGCAGGTACTTGCCGAGGCAACTGCGCTCGGAACCGAAGTGCGCAGTGCTCAGTCGAGCCTGAACCGTGACATGGCAGAACGCATTCATGCATCGCTTCAGTCCGTAGCCGAAGCAATCGAGCCGGTTGTCGCCGAACTCGACGCGCTGATCGACCCCGTCGTCGAAAAGCCCGTTGTCGAAGAGCCCGTCGAAAAGCCTGTTGCAGAGAAGCCGGTTCGTGCCCGGCGCTCGCGCAAGAAGGTTGTAGTCGAAGAGCCTGCAGTCGAAGAGCCTGCAGTCGTCGATCCCGCAGTTGCCGAGATCACAGCAGATCTGGATGCAGCAGCGGCCTTGCAGAGCAAGGAAGCTGAGCAGTCCGATCTGTTCACGTCCTTCGAACGCCCCCAGGCACAGCCGTCCAAGGCTGCGCCCGCACCGGCGCAGGTACCGCTGTTCCTTCAGCCTGACCCCGAAGCCGTCGAGGTGGCGCCGCGTCGTCGTCGTGCGCGTCGTGAGCCGGCTGCACCCGTAGTTACCCCGGAATCGACGGCAACGCCGATCGAAACCGAGATCGCAGAACCGGAGACGGCAGTAGTCGAGCCGGCACCGGAGACCATCACTTCGGCACAAACCGAAGGCGAAAGCGCCGAAGCCGATTCCGACGAGGATGAGGACGGCCAGCCGCGTCGCCGTCGTCGTGGACGTCGTGGCCGTGGCCGCGGCCGTGGCGAGCAGGCGGGCGAGCAGGGCGACGACGAGTCCGAGTCTTCGGAAGCAGAGCCGGAATCGGCTCCCGAAGCCACCCAGGCTCCGGCTGTGAGCGCCTCAGCTGACAACGCCGAGGAAAGGTCGGACGAGACCGCCGAGTCCGAGTCCGAGAATGCTGACGATTCCGACCTCGATGCCGACGGCACCAACCGTCGTCGTCGTCGCCGTCGTCGTCGCAAGACCGGCACCGACACCGCTGCCGACGCCACCGTCGTATCGGAAGACGATCCGCCGAATACCGTCGTTCACGAGCGCGAACCTCGTACCAAGACTCGCGTCGTCAAGGACGAAGTCCAGGGCATCAGTGGCTCGACGCGTCTCGAAGCGAAGCGTCAGCGTCGCCGCGACGGTCGGGATGCCGGTCGTCGTCGTCCGCCGATTCTGACCGAGTCCGAGTTCCTGGCACGCCGTGAGGCCGTCGATCGTGTGATGGTTGTTCGTGATCGCGCGGACAGCGGTCAGCCGCATGCCACCACGCAGGTCGCGGTTCTCGAAGACGGCGTTCTCGTCGAGCATTTCGTCACCAACTCGGCAGCTGCCTCGATGGTCGGCAACGTGTACCTGGGCCGTGTCCAGAACGTGCTGCCCAGCATGGAGGCTGCGTTCATCGACATCGGACGCGGTCGTAACGGCGTCCTGTACGCCGGCGAGGTCAACTGGGAAGCTGCCGGTCTCGGTGGCAATTCCCGCAAGATCGAGCAGGCTCTCAAGCCGGGCGATCAGGTTCTGGTGCAGGTCAGCAAGGATCCGGTCGGGCACAAGGGTGCTCGCCTGACCACGCAGATCTCGCTGGCCGGCCGATTCCTGGTGTACGTGCCGGGAGGTTCGTCCACCGGTATCAGCCGCAAGCTGCCCGACACGGAGCGCAAGCGTCTCAAGGAAATCCTGCGCGACATCGTTCCGGCCGACGCCGGCGTGATCATCCGCACTGCCTCCGAAGGCGTCAGCGAAGAAGAGTTGGCGCGCGACGTCACTCGTCTGCAGTCTCAGTGGGCCGGCATCGAAGAGCAGGCCGCAGCGGCGGACACCGGCAAGTCCGGTCAGCCGCAGGCACTGTACGAAGAGCCGGACATGCTGGTCAAGGTGATTCGCGACCTGTTCAACGAGGACTTCTCCAAGTTGGTCATCGAAGGCGAGAAGGCGCACACGACGGTTGAGAATTACATCAACTCCGTTGCTCCCGACCTGCTGCCGCGACTCGAGAAGTACACGCCGAACAACAACATCGACGTGTTCCAGGCCCGTCGCATCGACGAGCAGTTGGCCAAGGCACTCGACCGCAAGGTGTGGCTGCCGTCCGGCGGCACCCTGGTGATCGACCGCACCGAGGCCATGACGGTTGTCGACGTGAACACCGGCAAGTTCACCGGAGCGGGTGGCAACCTCGAAGAGACCGTCACGCGAAACAACCTCGAAGCTGCCGAAGAGATCGTTCGCCAGATGCGCCTGCGGGACATCGGCGGAATGATCGTCGTCGACTTCATCGACATGGTCCTCGAATCGAACCGGGATCTTGTCCTGCGTCGTCTCACCGAATGCCTGGGCCGCGATCGCACGCGCCACCAGGTATCCGAGGTCACCTCGCTGGGCTTGGTTCAGATGACGCGTAAGAAGCTGGGCACCGGATTGGTCGAGGCATTCTCGACTACCTGCGAGCACTGCCATGGCCGCGGCATCATCGTGCATTCCGAGCCGGTCGAGGTGAAGTCGGCCGACGACGGTGGATCACGGTCCGGTTCACAGCGCAGCGAGCCGGGAACGTCGCGCAAGAACAAGCGCGGCCGCGCCGACAAGCCCGCGCAGAGCGAATCCAACGGCCAGGAAGCGCCGGCGGTCGAGGTTCCGCCCGTCGACGCGACCGTCAAGCGTGCTCATCCTGTCGCCCTGGCGATGGCTTCGCATCACGACGAAGACGGCAATGTAGCAGCGGACGCTACCTCGGAGTTCGATGCTTCCAAAAGCGTCGAACGTGCGGATTCGGCTGTTGCCGATTCTGGCCGGGTTGCTGATGTTGTTGTGGATAATGTTGCGGCGCAGTCCGATACAACCCAGCGTGACGCGACTGAGCGTCAGGACGGACAGGCGGGGGTCGAATCCGCTCCGCGGGGTCGTCGTCGCAGCCGTCGGGCGTCTCGGGCAGCATCGGCACCCGTCACGGAGGCGCCCGAGGTGGGCGCGGTCTTCGTGATGCCGACGCCGGAACCAGTCGCAGAGGTCGTGGCAGAGGTTGTCGCGGCACCAGTGGCAGAACCGGCAGTGGCAGCCGTCTCGGCGCCGGTGGAAGATGACGTCGTGGTGGTCAAGAGGCCTCGTCGTCGCCGCGCAGCAGCACGTCCGGCCGGTCCTCCGGTCGAAGGCGAGTAGAGAACTACCTTCTTTCGGATGGCTGGATGTCCGCGCACTTTGTGGCGGGCATCCAGCCGTGGTCCGAAGTTTCCGCTGGTAGAAGCAGTAAATGTACGATCGATTTACCCCTCGGCGGGGCGGTTTGACCATGACGGTTGCTTTCCCGTAACCTTGCATAGTCGCCACCCGGCGGTAGAGATTCCGTGTGCCTAGAGTGCATGAGAATCTCCAGGTACTGACTGTTTATTGGTTCAGTACCGAGCCGAGGTGACATAAACCAGACCAGTCGCGATGCATTTGAAGCCTCAAGGCAGCAGCGCGAGCAAGTTCGAAGAAGCAAGGGGTAGCCCTCCGATGGCAACGTACGCGATCGTCAAGACCGGCGGAAAGCAGTACAAGGTCGCTGTTGGTGACCTCGTCAAGGTCGAGAAGATCGAGGGTGAGCCCGGCACTGCTGTCTCGCTTGCTCCCGTTCTCGTGGTTGACGGATCTGACCTGACTGCCGACGCCGCCAAGTTGGCGAACGTCTCGGTCACCAGTGAGATTGTCGAGCACACCAAGGGCCCGAAGATCCGCATTCACAAGTTCAAGAACAAGACGGGTTACCACAAGCGTCAGGGCCACAGGCAGCCGCTTACCGTGATCAAGATCACGAGCATCAAGTAACCCGTTCTTTTCAGCTGATTTCACCCGAGGAGGGTCAACAACATGGCACATAAGAAGGGTGCATCCAGCTCCCGTAACGGTCGCGATTCAAACTCTCAGCGCCTCGGCGTGAAGCGTTTCGGCGGCCAGTCGGTCAGCGCAGGCGAAATCCTGGTTCGCCAGCGCGGCACGCACTTCCACCCCGGCGTTAACGTCGGCCGTGGCGGCGACGACACCCTGTTCGCTCTCGCTGCCGGTGCAGTCGAGTTCGGCCAGAAGCGTGGACGCAAGACCGTGAACATCGTTCCGGCCGTCGTTGCGGTTGAGGTCTAGTCTTTCTCGCTAGTAGTACGCTTTCGGTTGCGCTCCTGTAGTAGCGCCGAAACGTGTTCAAGCTCCCAATAGGGGCGGACCAGGGTTGAAATAACCTGGTCCGCCCCTATTGTTTGTTTAAGCAGTCCTGTTTGTTTGTCCCGAGCAACCCTGCTCACCAGAAGTTCAGCTCATCGCGTGAGACCCGCAATTGACTGAGGAAGGATCCGGCAGTCATGTCCCGATTCATTGACCGTGTTGTGCTGCACGTCAGCGCTGGAAGAGGCGGCAATGGTTGTGCCTCCGTTCACCGTGAGAAGTTCAAGCCGCTCGGTGGACCCGACGGCGCAAACGGTGGACGCGGCGGCGATGTAGTTCTCGTCGTCGCCGAGAACATCCACACCCTCCTCGACTTCCACTTCCACCCCAATGCGAAGGCCACCAACGGCAAGCAGGGAGCCGGAAGCAACCGCGAGGGCGCAAACGGTGAGGACCTCATCCTCAAGGTTCCCGACGGAACCGTCGTACTCGACACCAAGGGCAACATCCTCGCCGATATGGTCGGCGTCGGGACGCGTTACGACGCTGCTCAGGGTGGACGCGGTGGCCTCGGCAATGCTGCATTGTCCTCGAAGGCCCGCAAGGCTCCCGGTTTCGCGCTTCTCGGTGAAGACGGTGTCGAGCGCGATCTGGTTCTCGAACTCAAATCAGTCGCCGACGTCGGACTGCTCGGATTCCCGTCCGCCGGCAAGTCGTCGCTGGTCTCCGTGCTCTCGGCCGCAAAGCCGAAGATCGCCGACTACCCCTTCACGACTCTCGTCCCCAACCTCGGCGTCGTCTCGAGCGGTGAAACCACATTCACCGTCGCCGACGTGCCTGGTCTGATTCCCGGTGCCAGCGAGGGACGCGGTTTGGGTCTCGACTTCCTGCGCCACATCGAGCGTTGCGCCGTGCTGGCTCACGTAATCGACTGCGCGACTCTTGATCCGGGACGCGACCCCATCTCCGACATCGACGCACTCGAAGCGGAACTGGCCGCGTACACGCCGGCACTGTCCGGTGATTCGGGGCTGGGAGATCTCGACAAGCGTCCGCGCGTCGTCATCCTCAACAAGACCGACGTACCCGAAGGTGCGGAGCTGGCCGAAATGGTCACTCCCGAAATCGAAGCTCGCGGATGGCCGGTCTTCACGATCTCGGCAGTAACCCGAGAAGGTTTGCGTCCGTTGACATTCGCATTGGCGAAGATGGTCCTCGACTACCGTGAGGCCAATCCCAAGCCGGAGCCCAGCCGTCAGATCATTCGTCCGGTCGTGGTCAAGGACTCCAGCTTCACCGTCGAGAAGGATCCCGACGTGCCCGGTGGATTTGTCGTCCGCGGTACCCGCCCGGAGCGGTGGATCCGTCAGACTGCATTCGACAACGACGAAGCCGTCGGCTACCTCGCCGACCGTCTCGCTCGGTTGGGCGTCGAAACTGCGCTGGTCAAGAAGGGTGCACAGCCCGGAGCGTCCGTCACCATCGGTGACGTCAGCTTCGACTGGGAGCCGCAGACGCCGGCCGGTATCGACCTCACCCGTACGGGCCGCGGTACCGATCCGCGACTCGATCAGGTCGAGCGCATCGGCGCCGACGAGCGTAAGCACGCTCGCCGCGTCCGTCGCGGGCTGCTCGACGAAGACAACTGATCCAGAAGTAACCGGATACCGGCGAGACCAGAAGCGAGGGAACGGGACTGTGCTCGGTTCCACCAGGGAGTCGATTGCGTCGGCTCACAGCATTGTCGTGAAGATCGGGTCGTCCGCGCTCACCAGTTTGGTCGCGGGACTCGATACTCACCGACTGGACCTGCTGGCCGACGCCATCGAAGCCCGCATGCGTGCGGGCTCCGATGTTGTCGTCGTGTCGTCCGGCGCTGTCGGTGCCGGGTTGGCACCGCTCGGGCTGACCAAGCGACCTCGGGATCTCGCAACCAAGCAGGCTGCTGCCAGCGTCGGACAATTGGCGCTGGCACACGCCTGGGGTACTTCCTTCGCGCGGTACGACCGCACTGTCGGGCAGGTGCTGCTCACCGCCGACGACATCGCGCGGCGTACGCAACACCGCAATGCCCAGCGCACTCTCGATCGCCTGCGAGCTTTGCATGCGGTGGCCATTGTCAACGAAAACGACACTGTCGCAACAACCGAGCTTCGATTCGGTGACAATGATCGATTGGCTGCATTGGTTGCGCACCTGGTCGGCGCCGACGCTCTGATTCTTCTGTCCGACGTCGACGGGCTCTACGACGGTGATCCCCGAAAGGGTGACGCCACACTGATTTCCGAGGTCAACAGCCCCGAGGATCTGGACGGCGTTGTCGCCGGTTCCGGTGGAGCTTTGGGCACTGGGGGAATGGCTTCCAAGCTCTCGGCCGCTCGTCTTGCTGCAGACTCCGGAGTACCTGTTCTACTGGCCGCGGCATCCGATGCGGCGCAGGCCCTCAGTGGCGCTGATGTCGGAACTGCTTTTGCAGCGCGTCCCACCAGGCTGTCTGCCAGGCGCTTTTGGGTGCGCCATGCTGCCGATACTCAAGGTGACTTGCATCTCGACGAGGGTGCTGTCAGCGCCGTTGTGGGCAAGCGTCGAAGCTTGCTCTCGGCCGGAATCGTCGGTGTGTCAGGCGATTTCCATGCCGGCGACGTCGTGTCGCTCATGGGGCCGGGGGAGAAGCCCGTAGCCCGCGGTGTTGTGGCCTTCGATGCGTCGGAGATCGAAGACATTCTGGGACGCTCTACCGCCGAACTGCCCGCGGAGATGCAACGCCCCGTCGTTCATGCCGACGACTTGGTCGCCCTGTAGGTTTCACTGGTTTCAAGTGCGGAAAGTGCTTCGGTACAGCCGATTTCGAGTTTCAGATCTGCGAACTCGTCGCCGCGGGTGTGCCCACGGTTGACTATCGCAATCGGCTTGCCGGCCTTCGCGGCGTAGCGCACAAACCGTAGTCCCGACATGACGGTCAACGAGGATCCGGCAACCAGCACCGCGTCGGCTGCGTCAACCATGCTGTAGGCGCGGGCAACCCGCTCTTTGGGGACAGACTCCCCGAAATACACGATGTCCGGCTTGAGGATGCCGCCGCATACCGCGCAATCCACTACACGGAAATGTGCTGTCGATTCGATGACGGCATCCGCGTCGGGTGCGATCTCCACTCCTTGTGCAGCAGCAACAGTTTCGGCAAACCCGGGGTTTGCTTCGTCCAGTCGCTCGGCAAGCGTGGTGCGGGAGATCAACTTCTGGCAGTCCAGGCACCGAACCTGCGCGTAGGTGCCATGTAGATCGATGACGTTGCGAGCCCCGGCTTTGGTGTGCAGGAGGTCGACATTCTGGGTGATGACCCCGACGGCCTGACCACTACGCTCGAGCGAAGCCACCGCTCGGTGCCCGAGGTTGGGACGGGCACCGTCCATGAACCGCCAGCCGATGTGGTTGCGCGCCCAGTAGTGACGACGGAACGCGGAGTCGCCGATGAACTGTTGAAATGTCATCGGGTTGCGGGGAGGAGAATCGGGTCCGCGGTAGTCAGGGATCCCTGAATCGGTGGAGATGCCGGCCCCAGTCACGATGGCTAGGCGTCGGCCTGACAGGAGTTCGGTCAGAGCGTCGAGTCCGGCGTTGCTGGTGTGCACGGGTTCCAGGATAGGCGCGTCGGTCGCCTGCCGAGCCAGGGCGGGTAGGACGCAGTGTGGAACTCGGCGGCCTCGGGTAGTCCTCCTTGGAGTACAACGACGAGGAGTAGTCATGTTCGGGATTACGCTGCCCATAGTGTGGGATGGGGCTACCTTTGGCTTTACTCCCTGGAACCAGTTTGCCCAAGCGTGGAACTCCGGAGCTTTCGCGTCATAGGCAGCCGTAGGTCAGTAACCGGCGATCGGATCCACGAGGGCTGCGAGAGTTTCACCCTTCGCGAAGCGGGCCACGTTCTTGCTGACGTGATCGGCAAACGCGGCGGGGCGAACGCCCGGCGGATTGGAATCGTGCGGCGTGATGATGGCATTGGTCAAGTCCCACAAAGGGTGGCCGTCGGGGAGCGGTTCGGGCTCGGTGACGTCGAGTCCGGCGCCGCCGATGCGCTCTGTCTCGATGGCCTCGACGAGGGCATCGGTGTCGACCAGTGAACCGCGCGCGACATTGATAACCCACGAATGCGGCCGCATCTGCGCAAGCTGAGCACGGCCCACGAGGTGCCGCGTCTCTGGCGTGGCGGGCGCTGCAATGACGAAGTGGTCTGCACGAGAATAGATTTCATCCATCTTCGATGCGGGGAAGGTTGCGATGGCTCCGGGTACCGGACTACCGCTGCGATTGACCGCGATGCTGTCCGCCCCCTGTGCGGCCAGCATCGGGATCAACGCGCGACCGATTCCACCGGCTCCGATAATTGCGACGGTCGAACCACGCAGAGTGCCGATTTTCGGGAAGAACTCGAACTGACGCCACGTCTTTGCCTCGATGTGCGCGGGCAGGTGGCGAACTCCAGCCAAGAGCAACATCAACGCGTGTTCTGCCACCGAGGCCGAGAATGCGCCGGCAGCAGACGTCCACGTGATGTCGGTGTCCTTGGGAATCACCTTGGCCTCGAACCAGTCCTCGATCCCGGCCGAGGGCAGCTGCACCCATCGGATCGACGGGGGCAATACTCTCGGAAACGAATTTGGCAAACCAGCCCAGATCAGGGCGTCGGCAGATTCGATCGGACTGATCACGCCGCCGCCCCAGAGCACTGCGCTGTCGAGCAGTGCATCGGGGGCGGGGCCGATAGCTACGCGGGGTGAAGTGTCAGGCGCCATGGCTTGACGTTACGCGGGCACCTCGACGAGTGGGTAGATTCCGTTCTCATCGTGTACTTCACGCCCGGTGACCGGGGGATTGAACACGCACAACATGCGCATCTCGGTGGCCGGTTCAACGCGATGACGCTCATGGCCGTCGAGTAGGTACATCGACCCGGGAGCCAGGTCGTATTCCTTGTTGTTGTCCAGGTCGATCAACGTGCCGGTGCCTTCGACGAGCCAGACTGCCTCGACGTGGTTGGCGTAGTGGAACTCGTTGACGGATCCGGCCTTGATGGTGGTCTCGTGGAACGAGAAGCCGACGCGGTCGCCGCCGAGAACGATGCGCTTGCTGCGCCAGTTTCCGTCCTCGCTGGAGACGTCGCGGTCTGTGCCGGAAATTTCGGTGGTGGTGCGAACGATCATGGGGGAGTCCTTCCCTTAGCTGCAGACCTTGAGCGTCGCTTCGGCCAGAATGGAGAGGCCGTGCTCGAGCTCCTCATCGGTAATCGTCAGTGCTGGAAGCAGTTTCACTACCTGGTCGGACGGGCCGGAGGTTTCCGCCAGCAATCCCTCGTCGAATGCCAGTTGGCAGACCTTGCCGGCCCGTTCGGGTTGTTCGAAGACAAGGCCCTGGACCAGACCGCGTCCGCGGGTCGAGACCTCACCGGGGAATTGATCGGCGAGATTTGCGAAGCACTCGCTGATGCGGGCGCCCTTCTTCAGGGTCGTTTTGGTGAGCGCACCGTCGGACCAGTAGTGATCGAGTGCCACCTTGGATGTGACAAACGCGGGGTTGTTTCCGCGGAAGGTTCCGTTGTGCTCGCCGGGACCCCAGACGTCGAGTTCACGCTTGAACAGTGTGAGCGCCATGGGCATTCCGTAGCCGCCGATGGATTTGGACAGCGTGACGATGTCGGGAACGATTCCGGCTTCCTCGAACGAGAAGAACGGACCCGTACGGCCGCAACCCATCTGGACGTCGTCGACGATCAGCAGGATTCCGCGATCGGAGCATAGCGTTGCGAGTGCCCGAAGCCATTCGGGGCGAGCGACATTGACGCCGCCTTCGCCCTGCACGGTCTCGACGATGACGGCTGCGGGACGGTTGAATCCGCTGCCGGAATCATCGAGCACGCGTGAGAACCACTGGAAATCCTCGGTGACGCCGTCGAAGTAGTTGTCGAACGGCATCGGCGTTGTGTGCACCAGCGGAACACCGGCACCGGCCCGTTTCATCGAGTTGCCCGTCACCGAGAGCGCTCCCAGCGTCATGCCGTGAAAAGCGTTGGTGAAGTTGATGATTGCCGATCGTCCGGTGACCTTGCGGGCGAGCTTGAGTGCGGCTTCGACGGCATTCGTTCCGGTGGGCCCGGGAAACTGGACTTTGTAGTCGAGGCCACGTGGCTCGAGGATGTTGCGCTGAAAGGTTTCCAGGAACTCACGTTTGGCGACAGTCGACATGTCGAGGCCGTGGGTGATGCCGTCGCTCATGATGTAGTCGACCAGTGCTGATTTCAGGACCGGGTTGTTGTGTCCGTAGTTGAGTGCGCCGGCGCCGGCGAAGAAATCCAGGTAGTCGCGCCCGCTCTCGTCACGGATCCATGATCCGGAAGCGCTGGTGAACACTGCCGGCCAATCACGGCAGTAGCTGCGAACTTCGGACTCGAGCGTCTCGAAAATGCTTGCTTCGTTGATGTTCATATCTTCTTTGTTCCTCCGGGGCATGCTGTGTACCCAGCGCGCAACGCGCTAGGCGCCGATGCGGAAAAGATCTTCGGCTTCGTGTCCATCGGGAAAATCATTGGGCGAGAACAAACTCTGCCGACTGATCGGTAATTCGCGTCTTCGTGCGAGCGCGGTGAAGAGTGCGATCGAAGCCTCGTTGTCGGGGCTGATCGTCGTCTCCAGATGTGTAACACCCAGTGGCGCTGTGCGATCCATCAATGCTGACAGCATGCGGCCGGCAATTGCCTTACCGCGCTGGTCTTCATCAACCGCGACTTGCCATACGAACAGGGTTTCCTGTGCGCTGGGCCGGGCGTAGCCGGAAACAAATCCGACAACACGTCCGTCTACTTCCGCAACAATCGATGTTGCGCTGAAATCCCTGCACCACAACAGGTATGCATAACTCGAATTGAGGTCGAGCACCTTCGAATCTCGTGCGATCTGCCAGAGCCGGACTCCGTCATCGATCTGTGGGCTTCGCAGTAACACCGCGTCCGGCGCGGTGGTCGGGATAGCTCTCGTATCAACAGGCTTCATCTGTCATCTGAACGTAACAAGCATTGCTGCAGAAGTCATGCAGATGTCCGTTTCGGGCCTTGGGTAACCGGGTACGGCGCAGGTGACAGCATGAATGTGAGGGTGGTCACATTATGTAACTATTGGTGTTGTCGGAGCGACTATTTCGGGCTTGCGAGCGCCAACGGAAGCACTGAATGTGCACCGGCTTGACGCAATGTGCGGGCCGCCATCGTGAAAGTCCAACCGGTATCGGCGAGTGCATCTACCAGGAGTACGGGCCCTTGATGCGCGCTCATGTCCGGAACATCCCACGCGTCAACCAATCCGGCGACGCGATAGGCCGAGTTGGCGGCCGAGACGGGTGGATGTTCAGGCCGAAGGTGAAGGACGCCGAGGTCGGTGAGTCGCCCGACCTGAGCCAACTTCGCCGAAAGGCTCCGGACAAGGATTGGGTGAGTTGACGATTCAAGCGCCATCACGCCGGTGGGTCGATCAGTCCAATCCCACGCTGCCAGAACACTGATGCAAGCACTGACTACTGCATCGGGTACCTCGGCGTCGGGTCCGTCGAGCAATGCGCGCAGGCGCTGGCCCCAGCCGAGGTCCGACAGGCGTCCGAGAATGCGTCCGGATTCGGGACCGTCCTTGATCTTTCCGGACAGGTTGACTCCCAGCTTGCTCAGTCCCGTCGGCCACATCTTGCGTGGTTCGAGGTCGAAACCGGGGCGCTGCAGGCGTGCCCGAGTCTCGTCGAGCGCGGCGGTATCGACTGTTGTGTCGTACCGCTGACCGGTGCAGTTGTCGCAACGACCGCACTGCGAGTTTTCCGGGGTGAGGCCGGGATCGTCGAGTTGTTCACGGAGAAAGGTCATTCGGCAGGTTGTGATGTTCTGGAATTCGACCATAGCGGCCTGCTCGGCCTGGCGAGCTTCCTCGAGGCGGCCATAGCGCAGCGCGTCGTATACCCACGGTTCTCCGGTGCTGATCCAGCCGCCCTTGACGCGTTTGACCGCCCCGTCGACATCGAGGACTTTCAAGACCATTTCGAGCCGGGTGCGGTTGAGCTCGACCAAGGGTTCCAATGCCGGTGTCGACGTGGCCTTTTCGGTGTCGAGGTGCTCGATGACACTGCGGACCAGGTGTTCACGCGGGAACGCAACGGACGCGAAGTAGCTCCAGATCTGCTTGTCCTCGGAGCCCGGAAGCAAGATCACGTCGGCGCGATCGGTGGAACGACCGGCGCGGCCGACCTGCTGGTAGTAAGAGATCGGTGACGACGGTGCACCGAGGTGGATCACGAAGCCGAGATCAGGCTTGTCGAAACCCATTCCGAGAGCAGACGTCGCAACGAGGGCTTTGACACGATTCCCGAGCAGATCCTGCTCGAGGGATTCACGCTCGGTGGGATCGGTTTGGCCGGTGTACGCGGCGACAGTGTGGCCACGCTCGGACAGTAGGCTCGCCAGATCGCGGGCTGCCGACACGGTGAGGGTGTAGATGATGCCGGAACCTGGCAAGGTGTCGAGGATCTGAGCGAGCCAGGCCGCGCGCGCTGTTGCCTCCGGAATGTGAACAACAGAGAGGTGTAGTGATTCGCGTTCGAGTCCGCCGCGCAGAATCAGTGTTTCTTCGCCGCCCACTCCCAGTTGTGCGGACACATCGGCGACGACGCGGTCGTTGGCCGTCGCAGTTGTCGCGAGGACAGGAATGCCGTCACCGAGTTCGGCGATCAACGTCCGGATACGCCGGTAATCCGGACGGAAGTCGTGACCCCAGTCGGACACGCAGTGAGCCTCGTCCACCACAACGAGACCCGCATCGGCTGCCAGTGACGGCAGAACCTGGTCCCGGAAGTCCGGGTTGTTGAGACGCTCGGGGCTGACGAGCAGAACGTCGAGATCATTCGCGGCGACGCGGGCGTGGATGTCGTCCCATTCGGTCATGTTGCCGGAGTTGATGGTGGCCGCACGCACACCCGCCCGTTCAGCGGAGGCGACCTGGTTGCGCATGAGCGCCAAGAGAGGGGAGACGATGACCGTCGGACCGTGCCCAGCAGCACGCAGGAGCTTTGCGGAGATGAAGTACACCGCCGACTTACCCCAGCCGGTCCGCTGCACCACAAGAGCGCGCTTGCGCTGAACCACCAGGGCCTCGATAGCGATCCACTGGTCCTCACGCAGGCAGGCATCGGGCCCGGCGAGTTCGCGGAGCAGACGCTCGGCTTCGTCGCGCAGTACGGGGGCAGTGGTGGTGGTCATGCCTCCCATGGTGCATGACCCCTCCGACACATGCGTATTTCAGACCTTGTCGATGGGCTGCTGAAGTTCGGTGACCCAGCCGTCGACGTCCTCCGTGTAAGCCAAGGTCACCTCGCGACTTGGTCCTGCATGGCGATACCCGGCTTCGTCGATCCACCGGGCAAGTGCCTGGTAGGCGGGTAGGCAGTTCTCCATCGAGCCCTTGTGGAGCAGCGTCGCCATCTGCGGTTGGCCCGGAAGATCGGTCACAGTGAAGTCGTATTCGTCACTGGGGACCGCGTCTACCGGCAAAGCGGCATGCACGACGACGTTCTCTTCGTCGCCGGCGTCCTCGTAGTACGCGATTGCCGGGCCGGTGGGGATGAGTCCGGCTCGACCCAGATCTGAGCTGAGCTTGCCGTACAGCCCCTGAACAACGGGACCGATGGACAACGGCTCCATGGACTTGGCGATACCGGTCAACTCCGCCACTCGCACGGCAGGAACCGGCTTGACCACAACTTCGTAGGTAGACATCTTTCCCTCACTCTCGATGATGCGTAGGCGTGCCTGGACGTGTGCCAGTCGCGCCGTGTCTTCCTGGATTCGGGTCTCGAGCTCAGCGCGGCGAAGCGTGAGCATGCCGCGAATCTCGTCGACGCTCACGGCCGACTCCACCACCTGCTGAACCTGAGCGAGCGTGAGTCCCAGGTCCTTCAATGCCACGATTCGGTTGAGCAACGCCAATTGGCCCGCGGTGTACGAGCGGTATCCCGTGGACGCATCTACTTTGACTGGGGTGAGCAGGCCGATGGCGTCGTAGTGGCGAAGCATCCGCACGGACACACGGCCGGCTCTCGCGAAGTCCCCGATGCTCAGCATGATTACCTCTATTTTCTGACGTGAATTACCGACACATTCAGTTCTACGGCCTCACACGGTGTGAGAGTCAAGCCGAGCTTTCCAGCACATCCTCGATCGTGTTTCGTGTGGGCGACGACGCAGCCGCGCCGTGCACTGTCGTTGCGAGGCTCCCCGCCGCGCAAGCAAAATGCAGCGCGCGCGATCGGTCGAGTATCCATTCCACGGCAAAGGCGCCGGTGAAGGCGTCGCCTGCGCCGGTGGTGTCGACAGGCGTGACTTTTGGCGAATCCGCGTGGGCGGTGCTGTCTCGGCTGCGCAGATCGGCGCCACCAGCTCCGAGGGTCGTGACCAGGTGCTCGACGCGATCGGTGATCGAGGAGAGCTGTTCCGTCTCGGTCTGATTCACGATCAGGATGTCTACTGCGTCGATCAGTGTGGTCGGAAGCTCTTGTACCGGTGAGGGATTGAGGATGACGGTAGTCCCATTGACCTGAGCGTGCTTTGCTGCGGCAGCTACGGTCGCCAGCGGAATCTCGAGTTGGCACAACAGCACGTCCGCGTTTGCGATGGCGTCGAGATCACTGTCGGTCAACTCCGTGACGGAACCGTTGGCCCCGGCAACAACGATGATGTTGTTCTCGGCATCAGCGTCGACGGTAATTGCCGCAACTCCACTAGGGCCGTTGACAGTGCGCAACAGAGTCGTATCGACACCGGCAGCATTGAGCGTCTGTCGGAGTTCCCGGCCGAAACCGTCGTCGCCGACCGCGCCGATGAAGATGACGTCACCACCGGCCTTGGCGGCGGCAATGGCCTGATTACTTCCTTTGCCGCCGGCCGAGGTGGCGAAGGCAGTGCCCAGCAAGGTTTCACCGGGAACCGGGAATCGGGAGACCGAGGTGGTGAGGTCCATGTTGACGCTGCCGACAACGACGATGCGGGGCTTGCTCATGCGTCGAGGTTATCGGCCTTCGCCTTCTTGCGGCGTACCTTGAGGATGATTCGACGGGCCTCGTCGTTGGTGGCTACTGCCGGCGGCGAACCGTCGAGAGGCTTGCGGGCAGTCTCCGGAATCAGGAGAACTGCGAGACCACCGATGACCGCGGCAATCATCATGTACATCGGTGCAACCAGATCGCTGCCGGTTGCACTTTCGAGAGCTGTCAGCACCAGGGGAGTGGTGCCGCCGAAGATCGATACTGCGAGGTTGTATCCGATTGCCAAGCCGCCGTATCGAATTCCGGTGGGAAAGAGTGCGGGGAGTACCGAGGGGAACACGCCGACGAAGAGGAGGAGAAGTCCGCCCAGGATCGCAAGGCCGAGGAAAACAGTGACGTAGTTGCCGACGCCGATCAGGAGGTAGGCAGGCAACGACAACACGAAGAAGCCGATAAATCCGCTGAGCAGCAAAGGTTTCCGGCCGACACGGTCGGACAACTTGCCGACGTAGCTGATGCCGATCATCATCACGAGCATGACGATGATCATGAGAACAAGACCATGGGATTCGTCGTAACCCAAAGTGTTGGTGAGATAGGTAGGCATGTAGCTGAGCAGGCCGTAGTGGGCGATGTTGTACGTTGCGACAAGCACGATGCACAGAACCAGCGGTCGCCAATTCTCGACGATCGTCTCACGGAGCTTCGTACCGGTGGATTCGTCGGCGAGAGAACGCTCTTCGGCCTGTTCCATCTGCTGAAATGCCGGTGTTTCCTCCAGTCTCAATCGGAGATACAAGCCGATCAGGCCCAGTGGACCGGCGATGAGGAACGGGATGCGCCAACCCCATTGGAGGAGTTCTTCCGGGCTGACCACGGTCTGGATGATCGTGACGATGCCGGCTGCGGCTACATACCCTGCCAGAGTGCCGAATTCGAGGAAGCTGGCAAAGAAGCCGCGACGCTTGTCCGGTGCATATTCGGCGACAAAGGTACTGGCTCCGCCGTATTCGCCGCCGGTGGAGAAGCCTTGCAGAAGTCGAAGGAGAACGAGGAGTATCGGTGCCGCGATTCCGATGGACTCGTAGCTCGGGATAAGGCCGATCCCGAATGTGCTGCCGGCCATCAGAATAATGGTGGTGGCCAGGACCTTCTTGCGTCCGATGCGGTCGCCGAGCGGACCGAAGAACAAGCCGCCCAAAGGTCGGACGATAAACGCCGCGGCAAAAATCGCGAAGGTCGAGAGGAGTTGCGCGCTACCGCTGACCTCCGGGAAGAACACTTTTCCGATAGTGGTGGCTAGATAGGCGTAAACGCCGAAATCGAACCATTCCATGGCATTTCCGAGCATCGTCGCCTTGACGGCCTTCTTGACCGACGCGTTGTCGGTGACGGTGACATCGGGTGATTCGGCCACGTCGAGGGCACTGATCGAGTTCTCTGGTGTTGTCATGACAGCGCTCCCCAGCGCAATCATCGAATCGAGCGGAGCACGTACCTGATGCACGCATCTTTTGTTGCCCACTCGCCGATGCGCCGGTCGGGAACAGAACGTCCGCGTGCCCTCTGGCTCGATGCGACCCCCGTCGCACGGCTCTGGCTCGCGGCAATGTCCGGAGCCCAAGCGGGCTCCGGACTACCGGCAAGTAAGACACCCACGCTATCAAAAGGTAACGCGGAAGCCGAGTCTCGGGTTAGAAAGCCCGGGCGTACTGCGACGGAACCCGGGGTCCCACTTCGGCATTCAGCTCCCGGGCAGCGCGCCGCGCCCAATACGGATCGCGCAGTAGTTCGCGGCCGAGGAGCACGGCGATCGCGCTGCCGTCCTCGATGATTTTCTCGGCTTGTTCGGGTTCGGTGATCAACCCGACTGCGGCAGCGGGGAGCAGAGTTTCATTCTGGATGCGGCGGGCAAACGGAACCTGGTATCCCGGCTCCACCGGGATCTGTACTCCCGGCGAATTGCCGCCGGTGGAGACGTCGATGAGGTCGACCCCGTAGTCGGAGAGGATATTGGCAAGTGCGACAGTCTGATCCGCCGTCCAACTACCAACCTCGAGCCCGCGGTCCTCCGTCAACCAGTCTGTGGCGGACACACGGACGAAGAGCGGTAGCTCAGCAGGCCACACTTCACGAACTGCGGTGAGGATTTCAAGGAGGAATCGGATGCGGTTGTCGAAGCTGCCGCCGTACTGGTCCGTTCGCTTGTTGCTCTCGGGGGAGAGGAATTGGTGGATCAGGTAGCCGTGAGCCGCGTGGATTTCGACGACCTTGAATTCGGCCTTGAGCGCTCGGGTAGCTGCCGCGGCAAAGTCTGCAACCACCTTCGCGATGTCCTCGGTGGTGAGTTCGACGGGTTCCGTGAGGTGACCGAAGGGCGCAGCACTGGGTGCGACGGTCTGCCAGGCAAGGCGGTCGTCGGCATCGAGACTCTTGCCGCCGCGCCAGGGAACTTGCGTCGACGCCTTACGTCCCGCATGTGCCAACTGGATACCGGGAACGGCACCGAAGTACGCGAGTTGCGCGTTGATCTCGGCGAAGGCACGGGCCTGCTGATCGTTCCAGATCCCCAGATCAGCGGCGCTGATCCGGCCGTCGGGGCTCACGGCCGTCGCCTCGGTGAGGATCAGGCCGACGCCGCCGATCGCCCGGCTGACGAGGTGAGTTCGATGCCATTCGTTGGGCACTCCGACCTGGTCACCGATGACATCGGCCGAGTACTGGCACATGGGCGCCATCCACACACGGTTGGGAATGGTGACACCGCGCAGGGTTATTGGCTCGAACAGCAGACTCACGGAAAATGCTCCTGACTGGAAGAATATGGATAAGTAGGTCCCCGACTCGACCGTCGAGTCAGGTGAACTTCTCAACCTCGTGCAACAGCGATCCGAGTCCGAATCATTCCCGAAAGCAGGCTGTCGGGGTCGATGGCTAATGTGTATCTATGACTGCTGTAACTTCTGCCGGACCCACCGCGGGTTCAGACGCTTCCGACACCCGCGCTGTGGTGCACGAGGCCGCTCGCCGCGCCCGTAAGGCCTCGCGCGTTCTGGCCCTGCTGACCACTGCGCAGAAGGACGCCGCGCTCCAGGCCGCAGCCGATGCAGTTCTTGCCGCTACCGATCAGATTCTTGCGGCAAATGCCATCGATATCGACACCGCCAAGACTGCCGGTACCGAGGAATCACTGCTCGACCGTTTGCGCCTGACCGCGGACCGGATCGAGGGCATTGCCTCCGGCTTGCGTCAGGTTGCCGGATTGCCTGATCCCATCGGTGAAGTGCTCCGCGGATCCACCTTGCCCAACGGCTTGGAATTGCGTCAGCAGCGAGTTCCGCTCGGCGTTGTCGGCATGGTCTACGAGGCTCGCCCCAACGTGACGGTCGACGCCTTCGGCCTGACGCTCAAGTCGGGAAATGCTGCGCTGCTTCGTGGTTCGTCGTCAGCAGTCAAGTCCAACGAGGCTCTGGTTGTAGCGTTGCGCGCTTCGTTGGCTGCGCAGATGCTTCCCGAAGATGCAGTTCAGCTCCTGCCCAGCGCAGATCGCTCCACGGTCACCCACCTGATTCAGGCTCGCGGCCTTGTGGACGTCGTCATCCCGCGTGGCGGCGCCGGCCTGATCAGTGCCGTTGTCCGGGACGCCACCGTTCCCACCATCGAGACGGGCGTCGGAAACTGCCATGTCTACGTGCATTCGGCAGCTGATCTGGAGATGGCCGAGAAGATTCTGATCAACTCCAAGACGCGTCGTCCCAGCGTCTGCAACACCGCCGAGACCATCCTGATCGACTCGGCCATCGCGGAGACCGCAGTGCCTCAGCTTCTGCAGGCCCTGCAGATGCACGACGTCGTCGTTCACGGAGATTTGCCCGGTCTGGTTCCCGCGACCGAGGACGACTGGTCGAAGGAATACCTGACACTCGATGTCGCTCTCAAGGTCGTGAAGGATCTTGATGCTGCCGTCGAGCACATCGATCAGTACGGGACCGGACATACCGAAGCTATCGTCACGTCGGATCTCTCGGCCGCCCGCGAGTTCACCGCCCGCGTCGACGCAGCTGCCGTGATGGTCAATGCGTCCACCGCATTCACCGATGGCGAGCAGTTCGGATTCGGCGCCGAGATCGGCATCTCGACACAAAAACTTCATGCACGCGGCCCCATGGGGCTGCCGGAGCTGACGTCCACCAAGTGGATCGTCTGGGGCGACGGACACACCCGCTCCGCCTGAAAAGTTCGCCCAGACTTGTCCCACCTTCAAGGAGTTAACCGTGGACCGCGCTCTTCCCGACACATCACCGTTTTTTTCGAGCGTCGACGACGTCATCGAACGGCTGGCTCAAACCGGCTACCTGTCCGACAGGGGCACTGCCACCGCGGTGTTCCTCGCGGACCGGCTCGGTAAGCCCCTGCTTATCGAGGGGCCGGCCGGCGTCGGAAAGACCGAACTGGCTCGTGCCGTTGCCCAGTCGACGGGCGCGGAGCTCATCCGTCTGCAGTGCTACGAAGGCGTCGACGAGGCCCGCGCGCTGTACGAGTGGAACCACGCGAAGCAGATTCTGCGGATTCAAACGGGCTCGGATCACAGCTGGGATTCCACCAAGGCCGATGTGTTCTCGGAGGAGTTCCTGCTGGCGCGGCCGCTGCTCAAGGCAATTCGCCGCGAGGATCCGACCGTGCTGCTGATCGACGAGACCGACAAGGCAGATGTCGAGATCGAGGGTCTGCTTCTCGAGGTTCTGAGCGATTTTGCGGTCACCATCCCGGAACTCGGTACCATCACGGCAACCCGCAAGCCGTTCACGGTGCTGACGTCCAACGCCACCCGCGAGCTGTCCGAGGCACTCAAGCGTCGTTGCTTGTTCCTGCATCTGGACTTCCCGGATGCCGACCTCGAGCGTCGCATTCTCGCCAGCCGCGTGCCCGAGCTTCCCGAAGCCATCGCCGAGCAGTTGGTCAACACCATTCGGGTTCTGCGCGGAATGCAGCTCAAGAAGGTTCCTTCGGTATCGGAGACCATCGACTGGGGCCGTACTCTCCTCGCGCTGGGCATGGACACTCTTGACGACGACGCCGTGCGCGCAACACTCGGTGTCATCCTCAAGCACCAGTCCGATCAGGTGCGAGCCACCGCTGAACTTCGGCTGAACTGAGGTCTGGTCATGGCCCTCGGAGGTTCGACGTCCCCGCTCAAGCCTGGCGGGTTGGTAGCGCCGCACGGTCTGCCCGGTCACCTCGTCGATTTTGTCGAGGCACTTCGCCGACGCGGAATCATGGTCGGACCTTCCGAGACCGTCGACGCCGGCAAGGTGATGTCAGTCCTCGACCTTCTCGACCGTGAGTCCTTGCGTGCGGGTCTGGCTTGCTCGCTCCTGCGTCGGCCCACTCATCGAGCTACCTTCGATGCGGTATTCGATCTGTGGTTCCCGAAAGCGATCGGTGACCGTGCTGTCGGCGACGTCGACGTCTCGTTGCCGCGCAAGGCCGACGGAACCATCGATCTGCAGGCATTGCGTGAGCTGATCGCCGAATTGCTGACCGACGGCAGCGACGAGGCAATGGAGCTGACCGAACTTCTCACCGCCGCGATGGTCGAGGAGATGGGGCAGTACCAATCGAGCAATGGGCCGTCATTCTCCGCGTACCAGGCACTTCGTGACGTGGCACCGGACACGTTGCTCAACAAGATTCTTCAAGGCCTACTCGGCAATCAAGAAGGTTCGGGCAGCGAAGGCAAGGATGCCTCCGACTATCAGTCGGAGGTCGCCAAGCGCACGGCAGCTCAGCGAATCGCAGATTTCCGCAAGATGGTCGAGAAGGAAACGCGTCGACGTACGGCCGAGAACCTCGGCAAGGAACGCGTCGCTACGTACGGCGTTCCGAAACTGGCGGAGGAAGTCGATTTCCTTCGTGCTTCCGACGCAGAACTCACCACACTCAAGAAGAACGTCGCGCCGCTGGCCAGGTTGCTCGCCAGCCGCTTGGCTGTCCGGCGGAGTCGAAGCCGATCGGGTTCCATCGATTTGCGTCGTACGTTGCGCAAATCCATGTCCACGGGTGGGGTTCCGATCGATCTGGTGCAACGGAAGCCGAAGCGTGCGCGTCCCGAACTTGTGGTGATGTGCGACGTGTCCGGCTCGGTCGCCGGATTCAGCCACTTCACGTTGCTGTTGGTCAATGCGCTGCGCGAGCAGTTCTCACGAGTGCGAGTTTTTGCGTTCATCGACACCACCGACGAAGTCACCCGGTTCTTCGATTCCAATGCTGATCTCGGGTCTGCGATGTCGCGGATGATTCGCGAAGCGGAGTTGATCACGTACGACGGTCACTCCGACTACGGAAATGCCTTCGGGGTGTTTCAGGAGAAGTTTGCGCAAAGCATCACCAGTCGCACATCGATGCTGATCTTGGGCGACGGCCGCAACAACTACCGGGACCCCAACCTCCAATCGTTGGCACAGATGGTTGCCGTCGCCAAGCACGCACACTGGCTCAACCCTGAGCCCAAGGGGCAGTGGGGGACGGGCGACTCCGCAGCCAAGGTCTACAACGAAGTCATCAGCATGCACGAGTGCCGCTCCGCCAAGCAGTTGGCCGAAGTGGTGTCCGGCTTGCTGCCGGTGTGAAACACGTAAGCTCGTCAGTCGTGCAGAAGGGACAATCGGTGGAACGTGCTCGACGCCGCCTCGGCGTGATGGGTGGCACTTTCGACCCCATTCACCACGGACACCTCGTCGCAGCCAGTGAGGTCGCCGACAGGTTCGGGCTCGACGAAGTGATCTTCGTCCCCACCGGCAGGCCGTGGCAGAAGCAGGCGCGAGGTGTCAGTCCGGCGGAGGACAGATACCTCATGACTGTCATCGCTACCGCCTCCAACCCGCGGTTTTCCGTCTCTCGCGTCGATGTCGACCGCGAAAAAGTGACGTACACCGTGGACACTCTCCGGGACCTACGGGCCTATCATCCCGACGCCGAACTGTTCTTCATCACCGGTGCCGATGCGCTGGCCAGCATCCTTTCCTGGCAAGATTGGGAAGAGTTGTTTGCATTGGCGAAATTTGTGGGCGTATCGCGGCCGGGTTTCGATCTCAACGCCGAACACCTGGCCGGTCATCTCGACACCATGCCCGCGGACGCGGTGACATTGATCGAGATCCCGGCGCTTGCCATTTCGTCGACCGAATGTCGACGTCGGGCGAGCGAAGACCGTCCCGTCTGGTACCTCGTGCCGGACGGAGTGGTGCAGTACATCTCGAAGCGGAATTTGTATCGACCCGTCGACGCTCAGCGGCGTGACGGGGCGACCACGATGTCGGAGCCGGCGCCTGGCAAGTCCGCTGATTCGAACTAGAAGCACGACCTGAAGACGAAACTGGAGAACATCGAGTGAGCGCAACAACACAAGCCATCGACATGGCACGCATCGCGGCCCTGGCGGCCGACGAGAAGCTGGCTACCGAAGTGGTGGTGCTCGACGTGTCTGAGCAGTTGGTCATCACGGACTGCTTTGTCATCGCATCGGCCCAGACCGAGCGTCAGGTGAACTCGATTGTCGAGAACATCGAAGATTGCCTCCGGGAAGCCGGCCACAAGCCGCTCCGTCGCGAAGGCACCCGTGAGGGACGTTGGGCGCTGCTCGACTACGCCGAGATCGTCGTTCACGTCCAGCACGACGAGGAGCGCAATTTCTACGCTCTCGATCGCCTGTGGAAGGACTGCCCGACGGTAGAGGTCGAAGGCCTCGGCGAGAACCGTCCCGGACCGGCCGACGCACACACGGTTTTCGACACCGATACGGTTTCCGAGCCGGACGCGTCGGACCTCTCGCTGTGACTTCCTCGGCGCCCAGTCCGGCGTCGAGTGTCCGTCGGCTCATCTTGTTGCGCCACGGACAAACTGAATACAACGCCGATTCTCGGATGCAGGGGCAACTCGACACCGATCTTTCGGAGCTGGGCCGTACTCAAGCTAAGAGTGCGGGCCCAGTCATCGCCGATCGCAGGCCGTTGACCATCGTGTCCTCGGACCTGCGTCGCGCGTATTTCACGGCAGTTGCCGTCGGTGATGCGGCCGGACTGCCGGTCCTCACCGATCCACGACTGCGTGAGACGCACCTCGGTGACTGGCAGGGTTTGACTCACGGTGACGTCGACCGGCAGACACCTGGCGTGCGGCAGAC
The DNA here is from genome assembly GCF_002245895.1 of Rhodococcus sp. OK302. Lineage (NCBI taxonomy): Bacteria > Bacillati > Actinomycetota > Actinomycetes > Mycobacteriales > Nocardiaceae > Rhodococcus > Rhodococcus sp. OK302. The sequence continues at coordinate 5,123,725 of NZ_NPJZ01000001.1, read as the reverse complement.
GTGGCGCGCCGACGCGACCATCGCCCCGCCCGGCGGTGAGAGCCGAATCGATGTCGCGAAGCGCAGCGTGCCGGTGGTGCAGGAACTTCTGAAGTCTCGTCCGGATTGGTCCGAACGGCCAGTTGTACTGGTGGCGCACGGTGGGCTGATTGCCGCGCTGACGGCCGCATTGCTGGACTTGCCGGTCGATCGTTGGCCGGTCTTGGGTGGCCTCGGAAACACGAGTTGGGTACAACTCAGTGGACACGGAGACCCCCAGTCCATCGAATGGCGACTGGACGTATGGAATGCTTCTGCGAGTGTCGCAAATGACGTCCTCTGAGAATGCCGACGGGCAGCGCCCCGTCTTGTTGGTTATTGCCGATTCGCTGTCCTATTTCGGGCCCAAAGGTGGACTTGCCGCCGACCATCCCCGTATCTGGCCGAACATCGTGGCCGAAGAGTTGGGTTGGGATGTCGAGCTCGTCGCTCGCATCGGCTGGACGTGCCGCGACGCGTGGTGGGCACTGACTCAGGACCCGCGAGTGTGGGCTGCCGTTCCGCGCGCCGGCGCCGTCGTGTTTGCCGTCGGCGGAATGGATTCCCTGCCTTCGCCGTTGCCCACTGCGTTGCGTGAGACCATCCGCTACGTTCGCCCACCGGCGCTACGACGCGTGGTCCGTGAGGGCTATCAGTGGCTGCAACCGCGGCTCGCTCCGCTCGGTCGCCCGGTCGCTCTACCCCCGAAGTTGAGCGTCGAGTACCTCGAGAGCTCGAGAAATGCGTTGGAGTACATGCGGCCCGAGTTGCCGATGATCGCCACGCTGCCGTCGGTACACCGCAGCGATGCGTACGCGAGTGTCCATGCGGGTCGTCCCGCGGCCGTTTCTGCGATCACGGAATGGGCTACCGAGAAAGACGTGCCTGTTGTAGATCTTGCCGACGCCGTCCGCGAGAACGTTTTTTCCGACAACGGAAACCCTGACGGTATTCACTGGGGTTGGGACGGCCATGTCGGCGTCGCCAAGGCCATGATTGCCGCCATCCGTGCCGCCGAAGCTCAGCGTGTGTCCACCCCGGCGAGCGAGGTCGGGTAGCGACGTGTCAGTTGTTGTCGTCACGGATTCGTCTGCCTGCGTCCCGCGTGAGTCGGCTGATGCGTGTGGGCTCCAGGTTGTGCCCTTGCACGTCCTGCATGACGGCTGCGACTTTCTCGAAGGCGTCGACACAATTCCGGACGATGTGGCCGGGTTGACGACGGCGGGTGCGTCACCGGCAGAATTGATCGAAGCCTACGGCCGTGCGCTCGAACTGAGCCATGGTGACGGTGTGGTTGCCGTGCACATCTCACGCCAGCTCTCCGGTACTTGGGAAGCGGGCCGGCAGGCGGCCCTGGAGTTCGGTGGCAAGGTTCGAATTGTCGATTCAGCTTCTGCGGGCATGGGTTTGGGGTATCCGGCGTTGGAGGCCGCGCGCTTCGCTGCGGCCGGGTCCGAGCTCGATGACGTGTACGACCGCGCCGTTGACATCGCAGACCGTTCTCGTGCCTTCATCTTCGTGGACAAGCTCGATCAGTTGCGACGAGGCGGCAGAATCAGCACGGCCGCAGCACTATTGGGCACAGCATTGGCGATGAAACCACTGCTGCATCTGGTAGACGGCAAGCTGGTGCTGAAAGAGAAAACCCGCACCACCACCAAAGCCCTTGCGCGATTGGTTGATTCGGCAGTCGAGCGGGCGGGGCTCGGCCGCGTCGCGATCGCCGTCCATCACATGAAGGCGCGCGAGCGAGCCGACGGCATTGCCGAGCAACTACAAGACCGAATCCCGAACATCGCCGAGACCGTTGTCACCGATTTCAGTGCGGTGATCGGTGCCCATGTGGGTGTCGGTGCGATCGGTGTTGTGGTGTGTCAGCTCCCGGAACCTGGCGCGGATCAGTAGGTCGGTTCTCCACAGGCCGGTAGTTATCCCCAGCTGTATTTTCTGTGGCCGCAGGCTCGCCGTTGCTCGCTAGCGTCCCCTTATGCGGATCAGTGAAGAGCGGGAGAGGGTGCGTGATCGCCTCGCCGCGATGAGTGGTGACTTTTCCAGCGCGCGTGCTGGTTTCGGGCGGGAAGACGTCGCCGAACCAACTGTCCCCGATTGGTTGCTCGAATCCGACGACGACGACGACGAGGAGCTGGAACCTCTCACCCCTCGTTTTCAGGCTGTGCCCGACCGCTGGCGGGATATGCGCTGGAGTCCACGCCGCCGAGGCGCCCTGGCTCTGGTGATTGTTGCGCTTGTCGCTACCGGGATCGGCGTGTTCACAGTGTGGTGGGGTTCTCCGACCATGCAGGCAGTTCCGCCGTTGCCCGCGGCCGTGGGCGTTCCGATCACGGCGTCGGGTCAGCCGAGTACTTCGGAGCCCCCATCGCCGCCGATCGAATCCTCGCGGGCCGCTGCGCCGGTGGGTCTGGTGGTCAGTGTTGTGGGATTGGTACGCAACCCTGGATTGGTGACGCTTCCGGACGGCTCACGTGTCGCTGATGCATTGACCGCGGCCGGCGGTGTGAACGCGGGCGCGGACACCCTGAGTTTGAATCTTGCACAGAAACTGTCCGACGGTGATCAAGTAGTTGTCGGTGTCGTCGGTGATTCGGCTCCGAAGACGAGTTCCACGGCCGCGGGCACCGGCGGCGCACCGGCCGCGCCGGCGGGTGGGGGTCTGATCAATCTGAATACTGCCACCGAAGCCGAACTCGACACGCTGCCCGGTGTCGGGCCCGTCACGGCGAGTGCCATTGCAGCGTGGCGAACGTCCAACGGAAAGTTCACGGACGTAGAACAATTGGGTGAAGTAGACGGTATCGGGCCGGCTCGGCTCGACAAGCTGCGTCCGCTGGTCTCGGTATGAGCGGTGAGACCGAGCAGTCGGTCCTTGATGCTCGATTGGTGCCCGCAGCGTTGACGGTCTGGAGCGTCACTGCCGCGGGAATCGTTTTCGGATCGACAGTGTCGTGGATTCTCGCGGCGGTATCGGCAGCCCTCGGTGCCTGCCTCGTTGTCGTCGCCCGGCGTCGGGGATACGCAGCGTGGGTTCTGGTTGTGTTGGTGGCCTGCGTGTTCGGTACCGCGTTCAGCGTCCTGACGGCGTGGCGGATGTCCGAGGCGGAGGCGCATCCGTTGACGCGGGCGGCGGAATCGGGAGGATGGGTGAGCGTACAGGTGACGCCGATCGAAGACCCGCGGCTGATGGCGTCGTCGATGGGGCCCGCTCAGGTGTATTTCCGGGCCTCGGTTCGATCGACCACCGTAGGCAACCAGCGATTCGACGTCGGCGGTTCGGTGACTATCCGCGCGCCCAGTGACCTCTGGCCGAAAACGCTTCCCGGGCAAGTGCTCACGGTGCGAGGCAAGGTGAGTGCGCCGCGTCGATCGGATCTGACTTTGGCGGTCATCACCACGGAAGGTGGGCCGATCGCGGTCGGGGACACACCGTGGTATCAGCGGTGGGCGGGAGCTGTACGGTCCAGGTTCGCGGCAGTCTGTGCCGCGGCACTGCCCGCTGATCAGGCTGGATTATTGCCGGGACTGGTTGTGGGGGATACCTCCGCGTTGTCGCCGGTCGTCAAGGACAACTTCACTGCCGCTGGGCTTTCGCACCTCACCGCGGTCTCCGGCGCAAACATCAGCATCCTTCTCGGCGCAGTCTTGTTGCTGGTCCGGGCGGCGTCGCTCGATCCCCGTATCGGGGCAGCGCTTGCCGTGGTGACGCTCGTTGCCTTCGTGATCATCGCGAGGCCTTCGCCCAGTGTGCTGCGGGCCGCAGTGATGGGCACTATCGGTCTGCTCAGTTTGGTCACCGGACGACGCAAGCAAGCACTGCCGGCATTGGGGTGCGCGGTCATCGTTCTGGTGACAATGATGCCGGAACTTGCCGTGGACTGGGGATTCGTATTGTCGACGACGGCCACCGGCGCCTTGGTGATCCTCGCACCGGTCTGGGTCGACGGACTCCGTCGGCGCGGCTGGCCACGGTGGCTGGCCGAGGCGACAGCTGTCTCTGTCGCGGCCTTTGTCGTGACGGCGCCGGTGGTAGCCGCGATGGCCGGAACGCTCAGTGTTGTTGCGATCGTGGCGAATCTGTTGGTCGCACCAGTTGTCGGGGTGCTTACGGTATTGGGTGCGCTCGTGGCACTTCTGGCGTTGATCAGTGCTCCGGCGGCCACACTGGCGGCACACACCGTGCGGCCGCCGATGTGGTGGTTGCTCTCCGTCTCGGAGCGAGCAGCGGCGGTTCCCGGCGCAAATCTGACCGTGCCGTCGGGAGTTCTCGGAGCTGTGTTCGTCGTGGGTGTGTTACTGGTGGCGATGCTGCTGGTCTGGAATCGCATCTCGCGATGGGTGATCGGCACGTTGGTGCTCGGAGTTGCTCTGGCGCTGGCATTTCAGCATCTGTTCTCCGGCGGACGGATTGCGCCCGGCTGGGTATTCGTGATGTGCGACGTCGGGCAGGGTGACGGTCTGGTGTTGTCGACGGGAGACGGCCGCGTAGTCGTGATCGATGTCGGACCTGATCCGACATCGATGGACAGGTGCCTGAACATGCTGGGGGTCAACGATATTGCACTGGTTGTGATCAGTCATTTTCATGCGGACCATATCGGTGGGCTCGAAGCGGTGCTTGCCGGTCGTTCGGTTTCAGCGGTGGGTGTCGGTCCGATGTTGTTGCCTGAATCAGGTTTTCGTGACGTTGAATCTGCTGCCGGCTCGAAAGGAGTTCCGCTGATCGGACTGCGTAGCGGTTCGGAGTTCACGCTTGGTTCCGTGCGCCTGAATGTTCTCGGTCCCACACTGGCGGTGCCGCGTGACCGCGACGACGCAGCTGAATCCGCCAATGATCAATCACTTGTGCTGATGGCTCACACAAGCGCTGGGCGAATCCTGCTGACCGGTGACTCGGAATCCGCGGGTGAAGCCTCGATACTCCGCGCCGGAATCGACGTGCGGGCGGATATTCTGAAGCTGCCCCATCATGGTTCGCGTACCACGTCCGAAGCCTTCCTCGGAGCCGTTCACCCTCGACTGACGTTGGTGAGCGTCGGAGTCGGCAACACGTTCGGGCACCCGAATCCCACAGTGTTGGGCGAACTCGAATCCTTGGGAGGCGCCGTGGCGCGGACCGATCGTGACGGCACCGTCGCGGTGTACGGGAACGGCGACGGGTCCATGTCCGTGGTGTCGGTACCTCGTGGGAACATCTTCGGGTGAGTAATCCGGCTGGCGTCGAACCGCTGCACCTTGTTCTCGGGGACGACGAGTTCCTGATTGACCGCGCAGTATCCAAGCTCATCAAAGAGGTTCGGGGCGATCGAGGCCAAGGCATTTCGGATCTTCCGGTGACGCGGATGCGTGCGGGGGACGCCAATGCTCCTGAACTTGCCGAGCTGTTGAGTCCGTCCCTGTTCGCAGAAGATCGTGTCATCGTGCTGGAAGCTGCCGCGGAGGCCGGCAAGGATGCTGTCGCGCTGGTGCTCGATGCTGCTCGCGAACCGTCCGAAGGTGTAGTTCTCATCGTTCTGCACTCGGGAGGTGGCCGCGCAAAAGCGCTGGCGCCGGCACTGGAAAAATTGGGTGCCGTAGTTCATCAGGCCGCCAAACTCAACAAAGGCCAGTTGGCAGACTTCGTTCGGGGTGAGTTCCGCACCGCCGATGTAAAAGTATCTCCGGACGTCATCACGGCAATGATCGAAGGCGTCGGATCGAAACTGCGCGAGCTTGCTTCGGCCTGTTCGCAGTTGGCCGCAGACACCGGCGGCAAGATCGACGTCGCAGCAGTGCATCAGTATTACGCCGGCAAAGCCGAGGTCTCCGGATTCGATGTCGCAGACAAGGTGATCGTCGGCGACGTCAAGGGAGCTGTCGAAGCCTTGCGTTGGGCTGATCAGATCGGAACCGCCCACGTTCTTCTTGCCGACGCTCTGGCCGATGCAGTCCACACGATCGCGAAGGTGGGCCCGTACGCGCGGAATGGTGATCCCTTCCGATTGGCGTCGGAGTTGGGGATGCCGCCGTGGAAGGTCAAGAAGGCAATCAAGGAAGTGAACGGCTGGGATCCCGCGTCGATCGGCGCTGCCATGCAGATTGTTGCGGCGCTCAATGCGGACGTGAAGGGCGCGGCAGTCGATTCGTCCTTCGCCTTGGAGATGGCAGTACGCAAAGTGTGTGCGCTGCGCAAGAACTGAATCTCGAGAGGTACCTGACACCACGAGCGGGCCACATCACTTTTGATGTGGCCCAAATCTCTAGGATTTTCCTGCGGAAAGCACAATAGCCGCTCCGGTCGAAGTGACCGGAGCGGCTATTGTTGCACCACTGATGACGGCGAACCGTCAGAAAGTGTGTGTCAGAGCTTGTTGGCAGCCTGCGAGAGTGCAGACTTCTTGTTTGCAGCCTGGTTGGCGTGAATAACGCCCTTGCTGGCTGCCTTGTCGAGCTTGCGGCTGGTGGCGACGAGGAGCTCGTTGGCCTTGTCCTTGTCACCGGCTGCCGCAGCCTCGCGGAATGAACGAATCGCGGTACGGAGCGAGGACTTCACCGACTGGTTACGGAGTCGGGCCGCCTCGTTGGTACGGATTCGCTTCACCTGGGACTTGATGTTGGCCACGCGTAAAATCCTTGTCGTCTTTAGCTGGTTACGGTCGAGAAAGCTGTGGGCACACTGATGCACCGACTGGCAAGATTACCAGTCCAGGGTCCAATATCCCAAACCGCCGCACGATGCGCCTGCCAAGAAGGTTACACGTTGTACGCCTCAACTCCTCCCACGGTCGCAAACGCCCACGTGAAGGAGTGCCTGCCGCAGTTCAGTGAGGCCTCCCGGGTCAGCAGTGGGCGGAAGGTCTGACAGCCTCCACCGTGGTGCCGATCCACGCGTCGGAGTGATCTGTCGGAAACGGTTGGTTGGCCCCGCGGATGTTGCTCGAAGACCGTCGTCGGATGCGCAGGTCTCGTGTGGCGTCTGTCAAGGGCAATTAGGGAACGATTCAACGAGGATCTCGGCACTAATCAAAATGTGTCGCGGATTCGACGTTGTCGGCAATTGCCAAGCAATTGCGATTAGTGGCCGAACCTGGATTGATGGTTGGTAACTGAGCTGTAACAAGATTTCGGAGGAATGTCTCTTGTGTCGCAAAGTTCCGTTGCATGTACTTCGTTGGCATGGTTCGGGAATGGCTGGAAGTTGTCCATCGGGTAGACATAATTAGGATTGATTAGGGTTTTAACCTGCGGAATTCTCGACGAGAATGATTGCGTGTACGTTCATCCGGAGCGCGATGCAACTGCCGGGGGTGATGGTGTGCGGATCGCGTGCTGGATAAGGGGTCGGGGCAATGCTGGTAGAAGGTGCGCCCGCATTGACGAGTTAGCTGAAAATGAACAGTAACTCTCGATGTATGTGCACCAGCACTATTCATAGGATCCGGCAGTCGTCGGCACCTTTATCTGCTGTCCGCTCAAAAGAATCTCGAATTTGTTGTGGAGTTCACGCACCTTGCGTAAAGTCCGGCAAATCTAGTCGAGTGAGCATTACTACCGATCAATGAGAAGAGGGTGGGAATATGTCTCCAACTGCACAGGAATTGACCGAGATCGAACCGATCTCGGATGTGAAGAAGTATGTGGCCGAAGCAGTAGGGACATTTGTCCTTGTTTTCTGCGCCGTTGGAACTGCCGTGTTCGCCGGTGCCAAGGTCGGTAATCTCGGAGTCGCGCTGGCATTCGGTCTGACTCTGATGTTTCTGGTGTACGCAATCGGACCCATTTCCGGTTGCCACGTCAATCCTGCGGTTACCGTCGGCCAATTTGTCATCGGCCGGATCTCTGCAGTCAATGCCTGCATCTACATCGTCGCCCAGGTAATCGGCGGTCTGATTGCGGGTGTTGTCATCTTTACGGTCGCCAACAGCCTTCCCGCGTACAACCGAGCAGCGGACGGTCTGGGCGCAAACGGTTGGGGCGCACACAGTCCGTCCGCCGAGAAAAATCTCCTCGGAATGGTGGTTTCAGATGGTTACGGCATCGGTGCCGTCATGATTATCGAGATCCTGCTGACCGCACTTCTGGTATTTGTCGTTCTGGCATCGACGGATCAGATTTCGGATGTGCCGCTGGCCGGCGTATCCATCGGTTTCACACTCGCCGTGATCCACTTGGTCTCGATTCCGATCGACAACACGTCCGTTAACCCGGCTCGTAGTCTCGGTGTGGCGGCATTCCAGAACGGTGCATTACCGCAGGTCTGGGTGTTTATCGTGTTCCCGCTCATCGGCGGCGCACTGGGCGCACTGATCTATCGTGCACTGTTCGGCCGTTTCAACCGCCTGAACAGCTGATCATTGTTTGTTTTCAAATCTCGGGTCGGCTTCAGCTCCAGCTGAAGTCGGCCCGAAGTTTTGCTGCTACAACATCGAATTTCTTGTGGTCCATAACCGCACCTTCGCGGCGAATTCCACCTTCGGGGACGTCGAGTACACGGTCCAACCTGATCCAGCTGGGGCGGCCTTCGCCGTCCCAAGGGCCGGATCCGATTGCAAGCCAATCTCGCTCGCCATCCCGCTTGTTCTGCGAGGACAGCATCAAACCCAGAAGTGTGTCGCCGTCGCGGCCGACGACCAGGACCGGACGGTCCTTCCCTTGGGTCGGGTCCTCCTCGTAGGCCACCCAGGTCCAGACGATTTCGCCCGGGTCGGCTTTGCCGTCCAGGTCGGGGGAGTATTCAACCTTGCGGGCGCGGTGCGCCGTGGGGACAGTTCGAGCCGCCACCGGTCGTCCGGACGAGGCCTGGGGCCCGCTCGACGACTGGAGTTGGCGGAGGAGCGCAGGCCCCTTGTCCCGGGCGAAGTTGCCGAGGGTTCTACCGATCTGCTTCCACATGCTTGCCATAGCGTCCGAGCATAATCAGGTAGGTGCGGGAACCAGTGGCACGGCGGCCGCAAGAGTTGGATATCCTAAAGGTTGACAGTGGCCCGGATCCGGGCCGGTGCCGGTCCGACTAAGGGGTCCCCCATCAGCAGCTTCGCCGACAAGACGTTTACGGATCCTGCGCAGATCCGGAACTTCTGCATCATCGCGCACATCGACCACGGCAAGTCGACGCTGGCAGACCGCATGCTCCAGCTCACCGGTGTGGTCGAAGAGCGGGCGATGCGTGCGCAGTACCTGGACCGCATGGACATCGAGCGTGAACGCGGCATCACCATCAAGGCGCAGAACGTCCGCCTGCCGTGGACTGTCAACGGTGAAGAGTTCGTTCTCCACCTCATCGATACCCCCGGCCACGTCGACTTCACGTACGAGGTCTCCCGCGCTCTCGAGGCGTGTGAAGGCGCGATCCTGCTGGTCGACGCTGCTCAGGGCATCGAAGCGCAGACGCTGGCCAACCTGTACCTGGCGATGGAGAAGGATCTCAAGATCATTCCCGTCCTCAACAAGATCGACCTTCCGGCCGCTGATCCGGATCGCTACGCCGAGGAAATCGCGCACATCACGGGCTGCGAGCCTGGCGACGTTCTGCGTGTCTCGGGCAAGACCGGCATGGGTGTCAAGGAACTGCTCGACGAAGTTATCGTCCAGATCCCCGCACCGGTCGGCGAGGCCGACGGTCCCGCTCGCGCGATGATCTTCGACTCCGTCTACGACGCCTACCGCGGCGTGGTCACCTACGTGCGTGTTGTCGACGGCAAGATCCGTCCCCGCGAGAAGATCACGATGATGTCGACCGGCACCACCCACGAACTTCTCGAGGTCGGCATCATCTCGCCCGAGCCCAAGGCCAGCGTCGGCCTGGGTGTCGGCGAAGTGGGCTACCTCATCACCGGTGTGAAGGACGTTCGTCAGTCCCGAGTCGGTGACACCGTCACCTCAGCTCGCAACGGTGCGACGGAACCCCTCGTCGGCTACCGCGACCCCAAGCCGATGGTCTACTCGGGTCTGTACCCGATGGACGGCTCGGATTACCCCGTCCTGCGCGACGCTCTGGACAAGCTGCGACTCAACGACGCTGCACTGGCCTACGAACCTGAGACGTCCGTGGCCCTCGGCTTCGGTTTCCGTTGCGGCTTCCTCGGACTGCTGCACATGGAAATCACCCGCGACCGGCTCGAGCGCGAGTTCGGTCTCGAACTGATTTCCACAGCGCCCAACGTGGTCTACCGCGTTCAGCTCGAAGACGGAACGATGCAGGTTGTCACCAACCCGTCGTACTGGCCTGAAGGCAAGGTTCGTGAGGTCTACGAGCCCGTCGCCAAGTGCACCGTCATCGCGCCGAGTGAGTACATCGGCGCCATCATGGAGCTGTGCCAGTCCCGACGCGGCGAACTCGGCGGCATGGACTACCTGTCGGAGACGCGTGTCGAGCTTCGATACGAATTGCCGATGGGCGAGATCATGTTCGACTTCTTCGACGCATTGAAGTCGCGCACCAAGGGCTACGCCAGCCTTGACTACGAGGAGGCCGGCGAGCAGGCAGCGGACCTGGTGAAGGTGGATATCCTCCTGCAGGGTGAAGCTGTCGATGCATTCTCGTCGATCGTGCACCGCACCAACGCCGCTGCTTACGGTGGCCGAATGACCGGGAAGCTGCGCGAGCTGATTCCGCGCCAGAACTTCGAGGTCCCGATCCAGGCGGCCATCGGATCCAAGGTCATCTCGCGCGAGACCATCCGCGCTATCCGCAAGGACGTTCTTGCCAAGTGCTACGGCGGCGATATCAGCCGTAAGCGCAAGCTGCTCGAGAAGCAGAAGGAAGGCAAGAAGCGCATGAAGACCATTGGGCGAGTGGAAGTTCCCCAGGAAGCCTTCGTGGCAGCGTTGTCGTCCGAATCGGTTACCGACAAGCCCAAGAAGTAGGAGTACCGCCTGTGATCGCCACGTGGTTGACCCGAGAGTTCGGAATCGAGATCCCCGTTCTCGGGGCACCCATGGGCGGTCGCGCCGGCGGCGAATTGGTCGGCGCTGTGTCGGCAGCGGGCGGGCTGGGACTGCTCGGTGCAGCCCGCTACAACAGTGCGCAATGGGTAGCTGACGAGGCTGCGAAAGCCCGTGTCGGCGGCCCCTTCGGTATCGGCCTCATGACGTGGTCGCTCGACGGTGACACCAGCTTGCTCGACGCCGCCATCGCGGAAAAGCCCGCACTGATCACTTTGTCTTTCGGTGACCCCGCCGCATATGTCGAGCGGGTTCACGCGGCAGGCATTCCTGTTGTGTCACAGATCAATACGCTCGACGACTTGCGTGTCGTCGAGGCTGCCGGAGTCGACGCCGTCATCGCGCAGGGCGCAGAGGCCGGCGGCCACACCGGGCGCATCGGAACGCTGCCGCTGCTGCAGGAAATCCTGGAATCGACAACGCTTCCGGTTCTTGCCGCGGGCGGCATCGGCACCGGTCGCGGACTGGCAGCTGTCATCGCTGCGGGTGCCGAAGGCGCCATGATCGGCACCGCTCTTCTCGCCAGTCCCGAAACCACCGGCCCGGACTACGCACGCACCCGCGTCGTCGAGGCCGGAAGTGCGGATACCGTCTACACCTCCGTGTTCGACCGGGCGCGCAGCCAGCCGTGGCCGCAGCGTTGGGGTGGACGGGCGATTGCCAACGAGTTCACCTCCACGTGGGAGGGTATCTCGGCCGACGAGGAAACCCTCGCGAAGGCGTATGACCCGTCGGATCCGAATAACGGCGTCGTCTATGCCGGCGAAGCTGTAGGTCTCGTGCACGGCACACATCCGGCCGGTGACGTTGTCAGGCGTATCGGCGCGGATGCGGACCGTTTGCTCTCTCGCTTTTCCTAGTTCTCAGGCTTTCGGTCGATTGTCGACGACCCGGCGAGACTTGAAGGTCTGCAGTTCGTGGGTTCCGGGAGCGACTACGGCAACAGGCACCCTGATCTGAGTTGACAGTTTGATCGCTGCCTCGAGCGAGATGCGCAATTGCTCGAGGTTCGAAGTATCAAGGCTGCGTTCATGTTCGACCTCGACGCGCAGTTCATCGAGTGCGTTCTCGCGGTCGACGAAGATGCGGAATTCGGCACCGGTGCCGTCGACGCTGCGGACGGCGGCCTCGATAGCGGTCGGGTAGATGTTGGCTCTGCGGATGATGAGCATGTCGTCAACTCTGCCGAATACGCCACGCGGGAGTCGCGGGTAGGTGCGTCCGCACGGGCAAGGACTCTCGTCGATAACACCTTCGTCGCCCATCCAGAATCGGATCATCGGCTGGGATTCTCGCCACAGATGCGTTGCAACGGTGGCTCCGGATGTTCCTGCCGGCACCGAGACGTTCGGGTTGTTGGAATCTACAATCTCGGTGTAGTTCTCGTCTTGGAACAGGTGGACTCCGCCGTCGGCTTCCGTGCATCCGATATTGGCCAGGAACGGGTACATTTCCGACGTCGAACCGGCGGAGGCATCAACGAGCAGTGGGTTCCCCCACAGTTGCATGAGCAGTTCACGAACGGATGCGATGCTCGCGCCGGGTTCGCCTCCCGCAACGAGCAAGGACACCTTGCTGTCACGGACATCGAGGCCGAGTTCGCGTGAGCGCTGGGCGAGATGCACGAGGTAGGAGGGTGTTCCGACGACGACGGTGCAATCCAGGGTGTGCATGAGGTTGATCTGCTGATCCGTCGGAACTACCGAACCCGTCGGGAAGGTTGTTGCGCCGATCTGTTCCGTAGCTTGCAGAACGCCCCACCCGCCGAAGAAGAGAGCAAAGGGGAAGGTGATCTGAACGACGTCGTCGGGTCGTACTCCCGCGCTCCACAGTGCCATGGCTGATGTGTCTCGTGCTCGGTCCCAATCGCTGTGGGAGACACCGTACATCGTCGGCTTACCCGTTGTGCCCGAGGATCCGTGGATGCGGGCCAGCTGATTGCGGGGAACCCCGAGGTAGTCGCCGAACGGCGGATACTGCTCCTGATTTGCGACCAGCATTTTCTTGGTGATCACCGGCACCTTCGCGGTGAAGTCCGCCAGCGATTGGACGTCGGACGGTTTGAATTCGTGGTTGTCGTAGTGCCGGCGATAGAACGGCAGGTTCTCGTACGCGTAGTGAAGTTGATGCTGGACTCGTTCGAGAATTACCCGGTCGCGTTCGAAGCGCGGCATGGTCTCGCGGGCCTCGTCCCAGAATCGCGTGGAACGGGCGCGTCGCTGAACTTCATCTCGCCTGTCGGTCATGCCGTAACCTCCCGATGAATTATTTCTACCAAACCGTAGGTAGAAATATGACCGCATGCGGAGTGTGATGTCAAGCACTGTGTTATTTTATCTACCAAACGGTAGGTGGATTAAACGTTCGAGGGAGAAATCATGCGAATCGCAGTCGATGTGAATGTGTGCGAACAACACGGACAGTGTGTCTTTGCGGCGCCCGCGGTGTTTGAAATCGACGGTGAAGGCGCCCTGCAGTATCAGGCCGAGGTAGCCGAGGACCAGCGTGCATCGGTAGCCTCAGCTGTGAATGCTTGTCCTATGCAGGCGATTACGGTTATCGATTGAGTTTGCAGGACGCATATGTGGCCGGGTTTGTCCGCGCCTGCCCTATGTTGCGGGCGCAGTCGGGCGCCGATTCCGTGGTCGCCGGCGTAGTGCTTCAATTCCGCCGGTCGACGTCATTGCGGCGTCGGAACCCACAGACGTCAAGACCATTCCGCCGAGCTGGTTGGCAAGTTCCTGCGGTGAGTGTTTGCCGTCGTCGGAGTACCACTCGGTCATGCTGTTGAGCATCCCGATGATGGAAACCGAGGTCACGCGGAGGTCGATGGCCGGGTCGACGTCGCCGGAGTCGAGGCCATCCTGCAAGATCCCCATGAGGACGCCGTAGTATGCATCCTCACCCTGGCTCAGTTGCGACTGACGCTGTGGTGACAGCTGACTGAACTCGCGAAGCCTGATACGGAAAGTTCGTAGGTTTGCGGCAACGAACAGCACGTGTGATCGGACAAAATCTGTCAGACGATCGAGCGGTGCGCTGGGATCTTCTTGCAGTGGCGCCACTGCCTCCAGGGCGCTTGCGATTGCCGGTTCGATGATCTGGAAGAGGAAGTCTTCCTTCGAGGCGACGTAGTAGTAGAGACTGCCCTTCATGATGCCGACTGTGTCGGCAATGCACTGCATGCTCGTTGCGTCGTATCCGTTCGCCAGAAATGCATCGGCTGCGGCGTCAAGCACTTCTTGAACTCGTTCGGCATCCGGGCCACGGCGAGGCCGACCCCGCTTGGCCGCCTTCTGGTCCATGCCATTCCCTTTCGTCGACGTCGTGACTCTAGTACCGCTACGACGCGCTCGTCGGTACTCCGGCACCGGCGAACTCACAATACAGCCGACGCGACAATCGCCCCGACGGTGGATTCTTGATTATGCCCGGCGAACTGCACCCGAAGCGACGTCCTTCCTGCTTTCGGCGACGCAGAAATCTTGGTGACAGTGGCAGAACGAAAAACAGTGGGCTGTCGAAATTTCGACAGCCCACTGCGAACGGTTGGACGGCAGTTGATATCTCAGCCGTTGGTGACCGGGAACGATGTCATGCCGCGGCTGATCAGAGTCGGGTGCCACTCCGGCGCCGAGTCGGCAATCGCGAGATCGGGGCACCGGACGGCCAGTGCTTCGAATGCGAGCTGGCCTTCGAGACGCGCCAGGAAGTTGCCAAGGCAGTGATGCAGTCCGAAGCCGAAGGCCAAGTGCCGGTTCGGGGTACGGGTGATGTCGAACGAATCAGGATTCTCGAATACCGCTGGGTCGCGGTTCGCAGATGCCTGTACCAGGTACACCGTGTCGCCGGCTTTCATGTGATTGCCACGCAACTCGACGTCCTGTACGAGTCTGCGCATGGACATCTTGGCCGCGCCGTCGAACCGGAGAACCTCTTCGACCGCCGACTTCGCCAATTCCGGGTCGTTCTTCAGCAGCTCCCACTGGTCGGGGTTCTGAAGGAAAGCGCGCATCCCGTTGGCAATCATGTTGGTCGTTGTCTCATGCCCGCCGAAGATGAGCAACGCGCAGGTGGAAACCACCTCGTCGTCAGTCAAAGGTGGTTCCTGCTCCCGAGATTCGAGAATTCGGCTGATCAGGTTGTCGCCAGGTTGTTCCCGGAGTCGAGCGATATGTGAACGGAGATAGTCGGACAGTTCGGTGAGCGCGAGCTGGGCGCGCTCGTGTCTGTCGGCTGTCGACTTCGCGCCGAAGATAAGCACGACGATTTCGTCCGACCACTCCTTGAACAGTTCGCGATCCTCGGCGGGAACTCCCATCAGTTCGGCAATCACGACTGCAGGAATCGGATATGCGAGGTCATGCACGAGATCCAAAGAGTCGCGACCGGTGATGGCGTCCACAGCCTCGGCGACCACCTTCTCAACGCGCGGTCGCATCGACGCGACAGTCTTCGGAGTGAAGGCCGGCATCACCAGCTTCCGGATACGCGTGTGATCGGGCTGATCGAGGAAGACCATCCAATGCTGCAGAACGTCGTAGGTGGCCTTCCTGGCCTCACGCTTTTCGGCCGACAGTCGCTCGTTGAACACAGGCCGCACACGATCCGACGAGAAAGCGGAATCGCGAAAAGCTGCCACCACGTCGTCGTATCGGTACACGAACCAGGCTCGGTACTGCTCGTTCCAATGCACCGGGCAGTTTTCGCGCATCTCGGCGAAGTACGGGTACGGGTCTGCGAGTCTTGCCGGGCTCAGAATATCGTGATCCATAGTCTCTATGCTCCCAAAATTGTTATGACGCAGCCATTTCCGTCAATCCCTGCGGCACCGCCACCCATAGTTTCCACTGCGGCGGTTCGAGCATTGTCGACTTGACGTGCCCCGGCCTCGCCGCGGAGTTGCCAGACTGCCTCTGCGATCTGTGCGAGTCCCGTTGCGCCGAGAGCATGTCCTCGGCTCAAAAGGCCGCCGGAAGGGTTCACCGGTTGCTTGCCACCCAGTTTTGTGTGTCCGGTCTTGACCAGTTCGAGGCCTTGGCCCAACGGAGCGAGTCCGAGTGCCTCGGTTGCTGTCACCTCGCCGATCGTGAAGGCATCGTGTACTTCGAAGAGATCCATGTCGCCCGGACCGAGTCCCGCCTTCTTCCAGGCGTCCTCGGCAACGGACTGCATCAGTTCGAATCCCCAAGGGTGGTTCGAGCGATGATCCCAGAGTTTCCCGGATTGCAGCTCTGTGGCTAGAACACTGATGTCCCGCTTACTATTTCGCTTGGGTCCTACGACGGCTGCCGCGGCGGCATCAGAGATGTCGCAGCATTGGAGCAATGTCAGAGGCTCTGCCACCATCCGGCTGCCCAGGACGTCTTCGACCGTTACTTGTCGTCCATGTTGAGCACGGGGATTCAATGAGCCGTGTGCGCGATTTTTGACCGCAACCAGGGCTAGATCGTCGAGATCGACGTCGTACAGGTGACCGTACCGGCTGGCTGCGAGTCCGTAGATGCCGGGCATCGCGAGGCCGGCTGCGCCCTCGGAATCGTTGTAGGCGGGGGTGATCGGTCCGGCGAAGTGCGTAGTCATAGTCTCGAGGCCGAGGCACAATACGTTCTCGTACCGCCCGGATTCTACTGCATGAACAGCTTCGAAAAGTGCGGTTGAGCCTGTTGCACATGCATTTTCGACGGTCACGATCGGGATCCCGACAATGCCGAGAGTCTGCAGGCACCGCTGGATCGTTCCGGTCACCCCGAACACCGTTCCGGCGAATACTGCATCGACTCTGTCGATTTCGGCGTCTTCGAATGCCTCGGTAACGGCTTGCTGGACCAGGCTGACGTCGCTGAGGTGAGGTTGGCGGCCGAACATCGAGGTGCCGACCCCGTAAATGGATGCGTTCATTCGACCGCTCCTGTGTGTACGGCTTGTGCAAACGGGTTGCCGCTCTCGGTCACGGAGACCAGACGAGCGCGCGTACCTGCAGGAACCGGTCCATCCGACGATGTATGGACCAAGACTCGGGGCCCGTCGTCCAGTATGAGATAGGCGACGGAAAACGGTGGGGTGTAGCCGGGTACGGCGATGTGTAGGCGCGTCGACGCGAATATCACGCCATCAGGTCCGAATTCTGTTGCTTCCATTGGCTTTCGGCAAACAGGGCACTTCGGTGCGGTCGATGTAGTGGGAAAACGACAGGCCGTGCAGCGGTTCCCGGCGATGAATACATCGACTCCGCGTGTCACGACACGGGGGCGTGGGTCGTTCTCGTTCACAGTTCACATCCTCTCGGGTGTCCGGCGAATCTGGGCCTGACCTGGGGTGTGGGTCCTAATTCATTTTTTCTACCGTACGTTTGGTGGAAATCATAGCTACTGGAATCGGTTGCGTCTAGGGGTTGCCGTAATGGAGTTTCTTTTCAGCCCTCTCGACGTCGGAGAGAGGTTGCGCTCGATCGCCCTGTGTGCATGAATATGTCTGTCCAAGTAGAGAGTTCCATCCCAGCCGTTCCGAAAATTGCAGATTTTTGGGACGTTTTCGCAAAAGCTCGACGGCGGCGCGCTTCGCGAGCTATGTTCTCACCGGTATTGGGTAGTTCCCGTTCAGTTCCACGTGGCTACCGCTCGGATATTCGTTGCGGGAAAACGCGTTTCGCGTACACAATGCGGCAGTGCTTTCGACAGGCAATCATCCAAAGGAGAAGCGTATGGACAAGCACGATGAGCTGAAGCGGGCGCGCGGGCAGCACTGGGTCAATTACACAGCCCGCCATGCGCTCCATCGCGGCGACCGAGCTGCGTTGAAGTTCGGTGAGCGAGTAACCAGCTGGGCTGAGCTCCAGGAGCATGTTGTTGCTCTCTCCGACGCGATGGCGAGACGAGGAATCGGCGCCGGAGATCGCGTCGCGCTCGTGATGGGCAACAGGCCCGAGCTCATCGAAATCTTGATTGCGGCAAACCGATTGGGTGCCATCGCGGTGCCACTGAATACGCGATTGACGGAACCCGAGGCGACGTACATCCTCGACGATAGCGGCGCTGTCATGCTGTTCGTAGACGAGAGCAATGCAGCGCTTGGTCGTGCTGCTGCATCGGCTTCGGACCATGACGTGCAGGTAGTTCTCGTGGCCGAGTCGGGTTCTCTCGTCGCCGACACTGATCTGACCTACGCCGTTATGAATTCCGAGAAGGGTCAGGCGGCGCCGGTAGTCGATATCAGCGAGAACGATCCCGCGTTGATCATGTACACGTCGGGCACTACAGGGAGGCCTAAGGGCGCAGTGCTGACTCATCGCAGCTTCGGCGCGCAGTCCGTGATCGTCATGTCGGTGTTCGGATTCGAGATGGGCGAGGAGGTGAACCTCTGTGCGTCGCCGCTCTTTCACATCGCAGCCATTGCAACGGTGGCTCCGGCAATCATGGTTGGTGCGACAATTGTCGTTCTTCCGACCGGAGCGTTCGATGCGGCGAAGGTGCTCGACCTCATCGAACGCGATGGAGTGACGTCGACATTCCTGGTTCCGACTCAATGGCAGGCTATCTGCGAGGAGCAAGTGCAGAATCCGCGTGATCTGGCGAGCTTGCGGGTGGGCGGTTGGGGAGGGGCACCGGCCACCGATGCGCTGCTTCGCAGGATGGGGGAGGTCCTGCCGGGAGCAACGAGCCTCGCACTCTTCGGCCAGACCGAGATGGCAGCGGTGACCTGCGTGTTGGACGGCAAGGACGCGCGCCGCAAACTGGGCTCGGTGGGCAAACCGGCTTCGACTGTGTGGGCTCGTGTCGTCGATGCGGAAATGAATGACGTGTCACCGGGCGAGGTGGGTGAGATCGTCTACCGTGGCCCCGGAATGATGCTCGAATACTGGAACAACCCGTCGGCCACTGCTCAGGCGTTCGACGGTGGTTGGTTCCATTCAGGCGACCTTGTACGCGTAGACGACGAAGGATTCATCTATGTGATCGACAGGCTCAAGGACATGATCATCTCGGGTGGCGAGAATATCTACTGCGCTGAGGTCGAGAACGTTCTGGCCAATCATCCCGCCATCGCTGATGTCACGGTGATAGGTCGAGTTCACGAGCACTGGGGCGAAACGCCGGTAGCTGTCGTCGTCCTGTCGGAGAACGGTTCAGAATTCACCATCGACGAACTTCGATCTGCGGCAGCAGCTGATCTGGCCGGCTACAAGCTTCCTCGCGCATTGGAGATCGTGGATATCTTGCCGCGCAACGCTTCCGGCAAGGTTGACAAGAACGCCCTCAGAATTAGGTTCGCAGAAGGTCTCTCGCCCCGAAGCTAATCGGCCGCACGTACCTGTTCGCCCTTCGCGGGAACTCTTCATTCATTCAACCCACCAGGACGAATTCCTGATTGGGGCACATCCAGGAGGAATAATGCCCGAGGCCTACATCGTTGATGCTCTGCGACTACCTATCGGTCGCCGAGGCGGCGGATTTGCGGGGGAGCACCCGGCCGACATGGCTGCCCATGTAATCGCAACGCTGGTCGGTCGTCACGACTTCGACCCGGCCGACATCGACGACGTCGTGCTGGGCTGCCTGGACAACATCGGCGCTCAGGCCGGCGACATTGCGCGAACAGCAGCTCTCGCAGCCGGATTGCCGGAATCCGTTCCCGGAGTCACGATCGATCGTCAATGTGGCTCGTCGCAGCAGGCTGTTCACTTCGCGGCACAGGGAGTGATGAGCGGTACTCAGGATCTTGTCATCGCCGGTGGTGTCCAGAACATGAGCACGTTCCCCCTTCTGTCCGCGTTCCCCGCGGGTGAACCTTACGGCTCAACGGACCCGTGGTCCGGTAGTCGCGGTTGGCAGGCACGCTACGGCAACCAGGAGATCTCGCAGTTCCGTGGCGCCGAGATGATCGCGAAGAACTGGAATCTGTCGCGAGAGGAGTGCGAGGAGTTTGCGCTCACCAGCCATCGGCGCGCGGTAGCGGCCATTGACACTGGTCGATTCGCACGTGAAATTGTTTCCTTTGCCGGCGTCGAGACCGACGAGGGACCCCGACGCGACACGTCCGCCGAGAAGCTATCCAAGCTGAAAACTCTTGCGCCAGGCGGAGTTCTGACCGCGGGTGTCGCCAGCCAGATTTCGGATGGCTCGGCTGGATTGCTGATCGCTTCCGAGGCGGCAGTCAAGCGCTACGGTTTCACCCCGAGGGCCCGTATCCACCATTTGTCGGTTCGAGGTGCCGATCCCGTGATGATGCTCAGCGCGCCGATTCCCGCAACGCAGGTCGCGTTGAAGAAGATCGGAATGACGATGAACGACATCGACGTCACGGAGATCAACGAAGCGTTTGCTCCCGTCGTCATGGCGTGGCAGAGGGAGCTCGACGCTGATCCGGCGAAGGTCAATGTCAACGGTGGCGCTATCGCTCTCGGGCACCCACTCGGAGCTACCGGGGCCCGTTTGATGACTACGCTTCTGCATGAATTGGAGCGCAGCGGTGGACGTTACGGCCTGCAGACGATTTGTGAGGGCGGCGGCCAGGCAAACGTCACCATTCTCGAGCGACTGGGCTGAGGGCCGGGGCCGGATCGAACGGAGTAACTATGCAACGGGTCATGTCTTTCACCGAGGACCAGCAAAGTTACGGTGCCACGGTTCGCGCATTCCTCGAGTCAGCGTCAGGCCTACGGCAAGCCTTTGACAGATCTGCAGCATGTTCGTTTCGAGCTGGCCGAGATGTCCACCCAACTCGATGTGGCGAACGCGTTCATCGACCAGTCGGCTCTGGCATTCAACCTTGGTGAGCTCACCGCTACCGAACGCCGCAAAAGGCAAGTGGTTCATGAGCGAGCTGCAGAAGAACATTCTGGATCGCTGCATTCAGTTGCATGGCGGATACGGCTACATGATGGATTATCCGGTGGCGAGGGCATACCTGGACACACGAATCCAGACGATCTACGGCGGCACCACCGAAGTGATGAAGGAAATCATCGGGCGGGAATTGGCCCGCTGATGCTGTGCGCCTTTATTAACCGCCCGCGGTTAATAAAGGCGCACAGCAGGATCAGGTCGCGCTGTGCGCCGGCTGGAATGCGCCGGCTTCGGCAGCTTCCTCCGCGCGGATCACGTGCACGACTGCGTTAATCAATGCCAGGTGTGTGAACGCTTGCGGGAAGTTTCCGAGGTGTCGACCGGTGTGTGCGTCGATTTCCTCGGCGTAGAGCTTGAGCGGGCTGGCATATCCGAGTAGCCGCTCGCACAAGTGTTTAGCGCGAGCCAATTCGCCGATCTCGACCAGGGCGGACACCAGCCAGAACGAACAGATGGTGAATGTTCCTTCTTCCCCGCTCAATCCGTCGTCGGTGGTCTCGACGCGATAGCGAAGCACCAAGCCGCCTTCGGTGAGTTCGTCGGCGATGGCCAGGACCGTCGCACGAATGCGTGGGTCGTCGGCCGGAAGGAACCGCAGGAGCGGCGCCAAGAGCAATGATGCGTCGAGTGAATCGTGACCGTACCGCTGAGTGAGCACGCCGCGGGAGTCGACGCCGTGTGCGAGAACGTCGGACTTGATCTCGTCGGCAATTTTTGTCCACTGCTGAGCAAAGCTCTTCTCACCCTGCATCTCTGCGAGCTTGGCACCGCGGTCGAGAGCGACCCAGCACATGATCTTGGACGAGGTGAAGTGTTGCGGTTCGCCGCGCACTTCCCAAATGCCGCGATCGGGTTGACGCCAATGTTTGATGGCCTCTTCGACCTGCTTCTTGAGGAGCGGCCACAGGGCTTCGGGGACACGCTCGCGAGTACGGATGTGTAGGTACACCGAGTCGAGCATGGTGCCCCAGATGTCGTGCTGCTGTTGGTTGAAGGCGCCGTTGCCGATTCGGACGGGACGGGCGCCGTCGTAGCCGGAAAGGTGGCTGAGTTCGGATTCCTCGAGGGTCCGTTCGCCGCCGATGCCGTACATCACCTGGAGTGGATGTGGTTGGCCGTTGTCGGAACTGGACACGTCGTAGATGAAGTTGAAGAAGTCGTTGGCTTCGCGATCCAGTCCGAGGGTGTAGAGCCCCCAGAGTGCGAATGTGGAATCGCGCACCCAGGCGTAGCGGTAATCCCAGTTACGTTCTCCACCTGGTGTTTCCGGGAGTGACGTCGTGGCTGCGGCAAGCAGTGCGCCGGTGGGTGCGTAGGTGAGGCCTTTGAGGGTGAGTGCACTGCGTTGAAGATAGGCCCGCCACGGATGGTCGGGGAACTTGCCGATGGTGACCCATTCGCGCCAGGACTTCGCTGTCTGCCACATCTTGTCGGTGGCTTCGTCGAAAGTTTGGGGGGCGGGTAGCTCGGACCAGGTGAGTGCCACGTAGCGGTTGTCGCCTTCGACGAGGCGGGTGCGCGCACGCGCCTCGCGGCCCTCGATGCCCAGCCTCAAATCGGTGGTGATCTTCAGCGTCGGGTGATCGCCGGGCTTGGTCGAGTTACACGTCGCGGTGGCTTCTTCGTAGACCTTGCCGGTGTACTCCCAATGCGCCGGGGAGCGGTGATAGTCGAACGCCGGTTCGCAGCTCATCTCCAACTCCACGGTGCCGCTGACGCACTTCACAGTGCGCAGCAGGATGTGCTCCGCATCCCAGTCGGTGGGTGTGCGGCGACGGGTACTGGAACGCTCGGTGACGTTGTGCCACGGACCGAGCACCAGCGCGTCACGCACTATGAGCCAGCCGGTTTCTGTTTGCCAGGTGGTTTCGAGGATGAGGCCGCCGGGGAGATAGCGTCGCGCAGCCGGAACGTTCTGGCCGTAGGGCCCGATTCGGAAATGCCCTGCACTGCGATCGAGAATGGCTCCGAAGACACTGGGGGCGTCGGGGCGTGGCAAACACATCCACTCCACCGAACCGTTCCGGGCGATCAAACAGGACGTCTCGCAGTCGGAAAGAAATG
This sequence comes from Rhodococcus sp. OK302, assembly GCF_002245895.1. Lineage (NCBI taxonomy): Bacteria > Bacillati > Actinomycetota > Actinomycetes > Mycobacteriales > Nocardiaceae > Rhodococcus > Rhodococcus sp. OK302. Next base: position 5,100,863 of record NZ_NPJZ01000001.1, on the reverse strand, counting down.
CGTAGTCGTCGATCGGCGGGAAGGTACTTCGGTGATGGCTGGACGTGACGGAAGGCACGGTCTCCAGAACTTCGTCGTCAACACTCATTTTCACATCATCCGGCCATATCGCGGACGCGTCCACTCTTTGCGTATTCGGTGTGGGCGCGACCGGAGGATAGGGTGATGGCGTGGATCGGATTGCGGGTTGGTGGGACGGCTTCGAGCTGTGGATTGCGGGTCTTCCGTTCATCCCGCAGGTCGTGTTGGTCCTTGCCGTCATCGTTCCACTGTGTTGGTTGATTGCTGTCGGTCTCGATCGTGGATTGTCAGCGGTGTTGTCCTGGCCGGTCTTCGGATGGTTGCGACGAACTCCCCGAGAAACCCTTAGAGAAGTTGAGGAAAACTGATGCCCCGCTCACGGGTCACTCTTGCCCTGATCGCCCTGATCCTTCTCTGCATCGTGGCGTGGCTTTTCACCCGATAGTTTTGTCGATACAAGACAAGTAGAGACGCCGCGCGCGCTCTGCTAGAGTCCACGACGTGTCCGAAGCAGCAGCACCTCAGATCCGCCATGAGTTGGCGTTGATCGCTGTCGGCATGCTCGACGTCGCTGACGTCGCCTGTTGTTGATTTCCTTCGGTTCGACTCCGTCGGCGGTGCCGTGCACCCCGCTCGAACTTTTCTGCACGTAGTCGTGCATTACCGATAAGAGTTCTCTCTGTCGGATTCTCTTTCCGTCCACCTGGGTTCGATCCCGTGGACGTTTATCGCTGCGATAATCCCTTTCAGGAAGGTTTTTGCAATGAAACGCCGTTCCCGCATCCTTGCCACAGCTATCGCGACACTGGGGGCCGTGGTACTCACAGCGTGCAGTGGTGGCTCGAGTGACGTCGTTGGCGGTGACAGTGCTGCCGGTGACGGTAGCGGAGGCACCATCAACCTGTTCGCCTACGCAGTCCCGAAGCCCGGATTCGACAAGCTCACCGAAGCATTCAAGCAGACGGAAGAGGGCAAGAACGTCAATTTCAACCCCTCGTACGGAGCTTCCGGAGACCAGTCACGCAAGGTCAAGGACGGCGCCGAAGCAGACTTCGTCAACTTCTCCGTCGAACCTGACATCACCCGCCTCGTCGATGCCGGCCTGGTGGACAAGAACTGGAATCAGGACGCCTACAACGGAATTCCGTTCGGATCGGTCGTGACCATCGTGACGCGCCCCGGAAACCCGAAGGGCATCAAGGACTGGGACGACCTCCTGCAACCGGGGCTCGAAGTTGTTACACCGAACCCGTTCAGTTCGGGCTCGGCCAAGTGGAACCTGTTGGCGCCCTACGCCGCAAAGAGTGACGGCGGAAAGAATGCGCAAGCCGGACTCGACTACGTCACCGCGCTTGTCAACGACCACATCAAGATTCAGCCGAAGTCGGGACGGGAAGCATCGGAAGCTTTCCTTCAAGGCAGCGGCGACGTGCTGCTCAGCTATGAAAACGAGGCACTCTTTCTCGAAGGAAACGGTGACCCTGTCGAGCATGTCACGCCACCGACCACATTCAAGATCGAGAATCCGGTTGCCGTGATTTCGAACAGCAAGGTTCTGGACAAGGCAACTGCTTTCAAGGACTACCTGTACACCACTGAAGGCCAAAAGCTTTGGGCCGAAGCAGGTTTCCGTCCCGTCGATCCCGGAGTGGCCGCAGAATTTGCCGACAAGTTCCCGCAGCCCGCGAAGCTGTGGACGATCGCAGACCTCGGTGGATGGAAGGCGGTCGACAGTTCCTTGTTCACCAAGGACACCGGTTCCATCGCCGTGATCTACGACAACGCAACCAAGTAAGGCTGCTGTGACTGACACTATCGAACACGCCCCCGTGGTTCGCCGACGCAAACTCGCGCGGGTCACGGGGAGTGTGGGACCCCTCGGAATCGGTGTGGCCACGCTGTGGCTTTCCGTGATCGTTCTACTTCCGTTGGCTGCCTTGACAGCCACCGCTTTCGACGACGGTATCGCCGGATTCTGGGACGCCGTCACAGCACCGGTGGCGCTGGCGTCGTTGCGCGTGACGTTGTTCGTCTCGATCATCGTGGCGTTGATCAACGTCGTGATGGGCACGATCATCGCGTGGGTTCTGGTGCGGGACGAGTTCCCGGGCAAGCGAATCGTGAACGCGCTCATCGACTTGCCGTTTGCGTTGCCGACCATCGTCGCGTCGATCGTGTTGCTGTCCCTGTACGGACCGCAGTCGCCGATCGACGTCCATCTCAATGCGACCCAGCCCGGATTGGTCGTCGCACTCGCCTTCGTGACTTTGCCGTTCGTCGTGAGGTCGGTGCAGCCGGTGCTGATCGAAGTCGACCGTGAAGTCGAAGAGGCGGCAGCTTCTCTGGGTGCGTCCAATTGGACGATCTTTCGTTCGGTCGTCCTGCCGACACTGGCTCCCGCGGTCATCGGCGGAGCCGGTCTCGCATTTGCCCGTGCCATTGGCGAATATGGCTCGGTTGTGCTGATCGGCGGCAACATCCCGCGCGTCACGCAGATGGCGTCGCAGCTCATCCAGCAGGATATCGAAATCGACCGGCCCACCGATGCCGCAGCGGTGTCGGTGGCGCTGCTCGCGATCGCGTTTTTTGTTCTGTTCGTCCTACGGATCTATGCCAGCCGGGGCCAGCGCCGGGAGGAGAAGTCCTGATGAATATTTCCCGGAGTTCCAAACTCGGTCTGCGTACCGTCGCTCTCGTCTATCTCTTTGTGTTGGTGGTTGTTCCGATCGGCGTGATCTTGACGCGCACGTTCGAGCATGGGATCGGTGCGTTCATCGATTCGATCACGACGCCGGCCGCCATTTCGGCACTGAACTTGTCGCTGATCATCGTCGCGATCGTCGTACCGATCAACGTCGTATTCGGCATCGTCACCGCACTTGCCTTGGTGCGGGGGCGTTTTCCCGGGCGCGGTGTGCTTCAGTCGGTAGTGGACCTGCCGTTCGCGGTATCTCCAGTGGTGGTTGGTGTTTCGCTGATCCTGTTGTGGGGCGCCAACGGCTGGTTCGGCGGTATCGAATCATTGGGCTTCAAGATCATTTTCGGGCTACCAGGAATGGTGATCGCCACGATCTTCGTGACGTTGCCGTTCGTGGTTCGTGAGGTCGAACCCGTCCTTCACGAGATCGGCGACGAACAGGAACAAGCCGCCGCGACACTCGGTGCCTCGGGCTGGCAGACCTTCTGGCGAATCACGTTGCCCGCCATCCGTTGGGGCCTGACCTACGGAATCGTGCTTACCGTTGCACGTTCGCTCGGCGAATTCGGTGCCGTCATCATGGTGTCCTCAGGTTTCCCCGGGGTATCCCAGACATTGACGTTGCTCGTGCATTCGCGGTACATCGACGACCACAACACCTTTGGTGCGTACTCGGCAGCCACATTGCTGATGGGCATCGCCATCATCGTCCTGTTGCTGATGACGCTTCTGGACCGCAAGAGGAGCACCACATGATCACTGTGACCGGCGCCCGCAAGAACTACGGTGATTTTGCGGCGCTCAACGACGTTTCCATCAACATTCCGTCAGGTTCGCTGACGGCTCTGCTCGGGCCCAGTGGCTCGGGAAAGTCGACGCTCCTGCGCTCGATCGCCGGGCTCGAAGAACTCGATTCCGGAACCATCACCATCGCCGGCAAGGACGTCACCGGCGTCTCGCCGCAGAAGCGTGACATCGGCTTCGTCTTCCAGCACTACGCGGCGTTCAAACACATGACCGTCCGGGACAACGTGGCATTCGGTCTCAAGATCCGTAAGCGTCCCAAGCCCGAAATCGAGAAGAAGGTCAACGAACTCCTCGAGATCGTCGGCCTCGACGGATTCCAGCACCGTTACCCCGCACAGCTTTCCGGCGGTCAGCGTCAACGCATGGCCTTGGCCCGGGCATTGGCCGTCGATCCGCAGGTGCTCTTGCTCGACGAGCCCTTCGGTGCTCTCGACGCGAAAGTTCGTGCAGACCTTCGTACCTGGCTGCGTCGTTTGCACGATGAAGTGCATGTCACGACAGTTCTCGTCACCCACGATCAGGAAGAAGCACTCGACGTCGCGGACCGCATCGCGGTACTCAACAAGGGGCGGATCGAGCAGATCGGCGAACCTGCCGACCTTTACGACCGTCCGGCCAACGATTTTGTGATGTCATTCCTCGGATCTGTCGCGAAACTCAACGGGCAGTTGGTGCGACCGCACGACATCCGCCTCGGCCGCGACCCCAGCATGGCCTTGGCACAGGAATCCGGAACCGCCGAATCTCTCGGTGTCACCCGCGCGACCGTCGAGCGCGTCGTATACCTGGGCTTCGAGGTTCGCGTCGATCTGCGCAATGAGGCGACGGGGGAGTTGTTCTCGGCGCAGGTCACCCGCGGAGACAGCGCAGCCCTGCACCTCGAAGCAGGGGAGACGGTCTATGCCCGGGCGACGAGGGTGCCCAATCTGCCCGAAGCGCCGCTGGAAACTCCACTGACAGTGAGCATCGTCGGGGCGGTTTGACGGCTTTGTGAACCCCCAGATCTGAGCGAACGTACCTTTCGGTCGATCTAAGGCGACGAAAGGTACGTTCGCTCAAAAAGGCTGGTCAGCCCTCCCGGCAGACCAGCACCGGGCACTGGGCGTGGTGAATCAGACTCTGGCTGGTGGAGCCCACGATCGAGGCCAGGAACGGACTGCGTCCATGGCTGCCGACCACCACCAACTGGGCTTCGGATGAGTGTTCGAGAAGTGCCTTCATCGGCCCACTTCGTTGAACGCTGCGGGTGACCTCGACTTCCGGGTACTTGTCACACATCCCGGCCAAGCTTTCGGCGAGCAATGCGTTCTCATGCTCCTCGTACGGTCCCCAATCCGTGAAGCGTCGTGCTTCCGAGTAGCCGCCGAGCGAGGCACTGTCGTCCCAGGTGTGAACGGCGACGAGGGGCGCCCCGAGGAAGGCGGCAAACTCGAAGGCGTGGACGATGGCCAATTCGCTGAGTTTGCTGCCGTCGACACCGACGACGATGGGCCGCTTATCTGCGACAGCATGGTCGCTGGACCCGCGGAAGACCGCTACCGGGCAGTGCGCGCGGTTCACGATCCGGATGGCGTCGGAACCCAGGAAAACTGACTGCATTTCAGTGGTGGCGGCCTGACCGAGCGCGAGGATACGGGCAGATTTCGAGAGTTCGACGAGGGTGGTTGCCGGTGTACCGGCTACAAGGCTGCGTTCGATCGTGACATCGGTGTGGTCATCACGAATGGCGTTTTCGGCCTCGTCGAGTAGCTTGGCGCCGTCTGCGCGGGTGTGATGATCGAACATCTCTTCGTCGGTGACGGTTACCGACGGCGACTTCGGGCGCCCGGGCATGATGTGTGTAAGGCGCAGTGGCTCGTCGAACTGTCGGGCCGCCGACGCAGCCCACCGTGCGGCATTCACTGCGCTGGCAGAGCCGTCGATGCCGGCCACGATTCCGTGTCGAACAGATGCACTGGTCATGGGAGTCTCCTCGCGTCGCCTCCTACCAGTGTGTCCCTGCTTACCTCAGGTTCGCTACACGGAAGTCTTTACTCGTCTGGCCAGAACGTCGGTGGAGACCGTCGGGAGTGATCGACGTGGGAGCAATGAGCGTGCTGCAGAGATCAATTCGTTACCGGAGAGGGTGAATTCGACGTTCTTGAGTACGGTACGACGCATCAAGGCCAGCAGTGCGGCGCCGCCGGTTACAGCCATCCACATCGGCAGCGGGTACAGCGTCAGGCGCTCTCCCAGTCCGAAGGTGAGGGTGCGGGCGAGTAGCAGTACGGCGCCGACGATTCCGGTGGCAGCGCAGAGTCCCGACCAGACTGCTATCCAGCGCTTGTGATTCCAGAACGAAACAGCCAGGAGGACCAAAACGGCGTGACGGGCGACGAAGCCGGGTAGTACTGCAGTCCAGTGGACAAACGTTCCGTCGTTCGCGGGGAACATGCCGGTTGCCGCGGTACTCAACGCGACAACGACAGCGAGTCCCAAGATCCATTTTTTGGCGCGACCGTCCGGAATGTACTTGTGCAGCAAGGCAGCTCCGACGATGGTGAGGCCGCCGAGAATCATGAAGGCAGCGTTCATCACGTCGTGGAGCGGTGAGCAGGAATCTGCACTGCAGGTTGTGACGCCGAGCGAACTGATGGAGTCGCGAGCGAAGCTGTACGGGGTTTTCCACGCGCCGGCGGTGAAGACCTCGACCAGTAGGTAGAGGATGGAGAGGACCCAGGCGATGCCCGCTGCGCCGAGGCGAAAATTGTGAGTGATCGTGAGGCTCCCTGTCGCGATACTGTCGCAGGCGACGCACGAGCTCTCGTCTGCTGGACACATCCAACAGTACGGTAACAATCTGATAACGGCCTGTGGAAAGTGCTCAGGCGGAGCGAACCAAGCGATCGGTCAAGCGTTCTACAACCTGCTGGTACCGGTCGATCATCGTCTCGACCAGGAGTGGATGCGAACCGATGGTGTCGGCGAACACGGCGCGGTCGTAGGCCGCTGTGGCTGCCGCGCTGAGTCGATCGGTCAAAAGCCCGGGCGCGAGGAACCAGGGGGCGACGACGATCCGTTCGGCACCACTTTCGCGCAGCGCGGACATTGCCTGCGCAACGGTGGGCTGTGTGGACGTCGCGAAACAGATCTGAACGCCGGACCACGTGGTTCCCGACGCGAGGCGATCGGCGAGTTTTGTGGTGGCTGCATTGGCGAGGGCGTCGGATGAACCGACGGCAGCGAGAGCCACGCCTACGGACGGATCGTCGGGGTGAGCGCCGGCATCGAGGATGCGATGACGCACCGCAGATATCAGGCGTTCGTCACGGCCGAGAACATCGGCTTGGAACACGGTCAACTGCGGGTGACGCTGCCGAGCGGCCGCGAGGAGGCCCGGCAGATCGACTCGCGCATGGAAAGCATTGCCCAGCAACATCGGAACTACGACGGCTTGGGTGTACCCGTCGGAAGCAACCCCGTCCAGCACCTGGTCGAGTGACGGAGCATTGAGGTCGAGAAACGCCAGCCTGACGTCGAGATCCGGTCGGCTGTGGCGAAGAGCTGCGACGGCAGCCGCGATCACCCGAGCGGATCGGGGATCACGGCTGCCGTGTGCGACAGCGATCAACGGCGTCATCGAGTTAGACGCGCTCGCCCAGTTCGACTGCAGCGATGACGTCGCCCACGAGTCCGGCAGCGAGCGTATTCCCGCCGGCCGGATCGATGAGCAGGAAGCTGCCGGTGTGGCGGTTCACGGTGTAATCGTCGGCCACGATCGGCTCGGCGACACGCACCGAGATCTTGCCGATCTCGTTGAGCTCGAGGGTTTCCGGGCTGGGATCAGTGGTGAGATCCTGTTCGTTGAAACGCTCCACCAAGCTGCCCACGATGGCCTGCGTCGTGCGCGTGCCGTGCTTGAGCAGCAAGCGTGCGCCGGGACGCAGCGGCTTCTCGGCCAACCAGCAGACGGTGGCGTCGAACTCGCCGATCGGTTCCGGTGCATCGGACGGTGAAGCGATGGTGTCGCCGCGTGAGACGTCGACATCGTCGGCCAGAATCAGCGTGACACTGCGTCCGGCGTGAGCGACGTCCAGTTCACCGTCGGCGGTGTCGATCCGGACAACCGTGGTGCGGGTGCCCGAAGGCAGGATCACTACTTCGTCGCCGGGGACGACGCTGCCGGCCGCAATCTGACCTGCATAGCCGCGGTAGTCCAAGAACTCCGCGGTGCGGGGGCGGATCACGTACTGCACCGGGAAACGCAGGCCGACGCGATGCGGCTCGGCGTCGACGGGGATCGACTCGAGATGCTCGATCAGCGTCGGACCGGTGTAGTACGGGGTCTTGTCCGACCGGATTGCGACGTTGTCACCGTGCAGAGCAGACACCGGAATCTCGACGACGTCTTCGCTGGCCCAGCCCAAGGAGCTGGTGAGCTCGTTGAACTCGGCGGAGATCGACGCGAAGACCTCTTCCGGGTTCTCGACGAGGTCGATCTTGTTGACGGCGAGAACCAGCTTCGGTACACCGAGCAACGCGAGAACCGCTGCATGCCTGCGGGTCTGGGAGATGACACCCTTGCGGGCATCCACCAGCAGAATGACCAACTGGGCCGTGGACGCACCTGAAACGGTGTTGCGGGTGTACTGCACGTGTCCCGGTGTGTCGGCCAGCACGAACGTGCGATTCGGTGTCGCGAAGTAGCGGTACGCCACGTCGATGGTGATGCCCTGCTCACGCTCGGCGCGCAGACCGTCCACCAGCAACGAGAGGTCCGGGGTGTCCAGGCCGCGGTCGACCGAAGCGCGTGTGACGGCGTCGATCTGGTCGGCGAGAACGGATTTTGTGTCGTACAACAGACGGCCCACGAGAGTGGACTTTCCGTCGTCGACGCTGCCGGCCGTAGCCAGTCGCAGAAGCTGAGCAGAATGGTTGCTCGGCGCTTGTAGGTCGCTCATCAGAAGTAGCCCTCTCGCTTGCGGTCTTCCATGGCCGCTTCGGAAACTCGGTCGTCGCCACGGGTCGCGCCGCGCTCGGTCAAACGTGATGCGGCAACCTCGGCGAGAATCGCCTCGTTGTCAGATGCTTCCGAAAGGACTGCGCCGGTGGTCGAGCCGTCGCCGACAGTGCGGTAACGCACCGAAAGGGTCTGCAGCTCTTCGCCTTCGGTCGGTCCGCCCCACACGCCCGGGGTCATCCACATGCCGTCGCGCTGGTACACCGGACGCTGGTGGGCGTAGTAGATGCTGGCCAGTTCGATGTTGTCGCGGGCAATGTAACGCCAGATGTCCAACTCGGTGAAGTTGCTGAGCGGGAACACGCGAACCTGCTCGCCGGGGGAGTGGCGACCGTTGTACAGGTTCCACAGTTCCGGGCGCTGCTTCTTCGGATCCCACTGGCCGAAGGAGTTGCGCAAGGAGAAGATCCGCTCCTTGGCGCGAGCACGCTCCTCGTCGCGTCGGGCGCCACCGAAGACGGCGTCGAAGCGGTTCTCGGCGATGGAGTCCAGCAACGGCACAGTCTGCAGCGGGTTGCGGATACCGTCGGGACGCTCGGTGAGGCGACCGTCCGCGAGGTACTCCTCGACGCTGGCAACCTGCAGACGCAGGTTGTACTTGGCCACGACGTGATCGCGGAAGTCGAGAACTTCCTGCAGGTTGTGGCCGGTGTCGACGTGAAGCAGCGTGAACGGCACGGGCGCCGGCCAGAATGCCTTGATCGCCAGGTGCAGCAGCACCGTGGAGTCCTTGCCGCCCGAGAACAGGATGACCGGGCGTTCGAACTCGCCGGCCACCTCACGGAAGATGTGGATGGCTTCGGACTCGAGCGCGTCGAGGGTGTCGAACTGTGTCCCGTCGAGCTGAGGCCGTGAAGGCGTCAATGCAGTAGGTGTCAATTCAATGGTCATGATGCGTGCAACCCGCATTCTGTCTTGGAGGCGCCGGCCCAGCGACCGCTACGCGGATCGCTGCCGGGGGCTGGCTTGTTGGTGCAAGGTGCGCAGCCGATGGACGGATAGCCCTCGTCGACAAGAGGATTGACGAGGATGGAATGTGTGTCGATGTAGCTCTGCATCTCTTCGTCCGACCAGGGAGCGATCGGATTGATCTTCACGAGTCCGAAGCCCTCGTCGAAGGAGATCAGGGGTGCGTTGGCGCGAGTGGGGGCTTCGACGCGGCGGATGCCGGTCACCCAGGCACCGTAGCCCGCCAGGGTCTGCTTGAGTGGTGCAACCTTGCGAAGTGCGCAGCAGCGGTTGGGATCTCGGGCGAACAGATCCTTGCCTTCGGCGACGTCCTGCTCGGCGACGCTGGCGAGTGCGCGGGCATTGATGACGTTGACGCCGTACACCTGCTCGACCGCGTCACGCGTTCCGATGGTCTCGGGGAAGTGGTAGCCGGTGTCGAGGAACAAGACGTCGACGCCCGGATGGACCTGTGCGGCAAGGTGAACGAGCACCCCGTCCTGCATGTTCGACGCAACAATGTAGTTGCTTCCGAACGTATCTTCCGTCCACTGCAACAGTTCCTGCGCGGTGGCGCCGTCGAGTTCGGCTGCACCCTTCTCGGCAATCGCGCGCAGTTCGTCGGCGGTGGCCCTCGTGATGTCTACAGTCATCGCAAATCTCCTTCGTCTGCTCGCACTGCCCATTCGGCGAAACGTTCGCCCTCGTTGCGGTTCTTCACGAACTGCCGTACGACGCGATCGATGTAGTCACCCATCTCGACGCTCGTGACCTTGTGCTGGCGTAGCTTTCGCCCGAAGGTGGTGTCGAAGCCGAGGCTGCCGCCCAGGTGAACCTGGAAGCCTTCGACCTGGTTGCCTTCGCCGTCGTCGACCAACTGGCCCTTGAAGCCGATGTCTGCGACCTGCGAGCGGGCGCAGGAGTTGGGGCAACCGTTGATGTTGATCGTGATCGGCACGTCGAGCTGGGCGTTGATGTCCGCCAAACGCTCTTCGAGTTCGGGTACGAGAACCTGTGAACGCTTGCGTGTTTCGGCAAACGACAGCTTGCAGAACTCGATGCCGGAGCAGGCCATCAGGTTCTTGCGCCAGTGCGACGGCCGAGCCGGCAGGCCCAGGGCGTCGAGGTCGGCGATCAGGGGCTCGAGAGTTTCTTCGGCCACGTCGAGAATGATCAGCTTCTGAAATGGTGTGAAGCGGATCCGGTCGCTACCGGCCTTCTCGGCTGCGTCGGCAACCTGAGCGAGGATGGTTCCCGAAACACGGCCGGCGATCGGCGCGAAACCGACTGCGTTGAGACCGTTCTGGGTCTTCTGGATGCCGACGTGGTCGATGGGCCGCGTCGGCTTCTCGGGTGCCGGGCCGTCGATGAGAGGACGCTTCAGGTACTCGGTCTCGAGGACCTCGCGGAACTTCTCGATTCCCCAGTCCTTGATGAGGAACTTGAGCCTGGCCTTGGCGCGCAGACGGCGGTATCCGTAGTCGCGGAAGATCGAGACAACGCCTTCCCAGACATCGGGGACCTCGTCGAGCGGAATCCAGGCGCCGACGCGCTGAGCGAGCATCGGGTTGGTGGACAGGCCGCCGCCGACCCAGAGATCAAGTCCGGGACCGTGTTCCGGGTGGTTCACACCGATGAACGCGACGTCGTTGATCTCGTGGACTACGTCCTGCTGGCCCGAGATTGCGGTCTTGAACTTGCGGGGCAGGTTGGAGTAGCGGGGATCGCCGATGTAGCGGCGGACGATCTCGTCGATCGCGGGAGTCGGATCGAGTACCTCGGTGAGGGATTCGCCGGCCAGGGGAGAACCGAGAACGACGCGGGGGCAGTCGCCGCACGCTTCGGTGGTCTTGAGACCCACAGCTTCGAGACGCTTCCAGATCTCCGGTACGTTCTCGACCTCGATCCAGTGGAACTGGACGTTCTCGCGGTCGGACAGGTCGGCGGTATTGCGGCCGAACTCCTGTGAGATGCCGGCTATGGTGCGCAGCTGCTCGACGTTGAGAGCGCCGGCGTCGCAACGCACTCGCATCATGAAGTACTTGGCCTCGAGGAGGTCGAGGTTCTCGTCACCGGTGAAGGTGGCGTCGTATCCCTCTTCGCGCTGCGTGTAGAGACCCCACCAACGGAAGCGTCCGCGCAGGTCGCTCTTGTCGATGCTGTCGAACCCCTGCTTGGAGTAGATGTTCTCGATGCGCGCCCGCACGTTCAGCGGGTTGTCGTCCTTCTTCGCCTGCTCGTTGGCGTTGAGGGGCTCGCGGTATCCGAGAGCCCACTGACCTTCAGCGCGAGTCTTCGTCGGGCGAGGAGAACGGGCAGGCCGTGCTGGTGCGGCAGCTGCGTCATCAGCAGCTGTAGCGGCGTCGGTCGTCGACGTCATCGATGATCTCCTGGATCTGGGCGGTGTTGACCGGTACGCACGGCGGTAAGTCCGTGTTGGTGTCCGATCGGGGTGCACCGGTCCGTATCGAGCGAGGGGGCTGTCCTCGTTCTCGAAGGCTCTGGGCCGGCAGATGTGCTCACGAAGAAAGTCAGCTATCAATGCTGACGACTGGTGAAGCAGATGAAGATGAGCGGGAAGGCTGATTGATCAGGTGAAGATCAACAGCAACAGGAGGGCAGACACGTAGAGCTGCACACACGCTTGAAGTCGACGTGGCGACGCGCCACAAGTCGTACTCCGAGTCCGGTCATGTCGACCATTGTGCCACGTCAAATCGATAATTCCGACCCGGGTACCTATTTCCACCAAAATTGGGGGAAATGCACTGCTCAGGCCGTCGGTGCAAGTGGAGTAGGACGTCGCCTCGAATGCTGGGAGACTGGTGGAGTGAATGTCACCGGTACAACTCCTGCTCAACAGACTGCGGCTCCGTTCGCGTTGCCCGCACGCTCGCTGGAGGGCGTCGGAAAGCGGCCGTTCGGGATCTACATCCACGTTCCGTTCTGTGCGACGCGGTGCGGCTACTGCGACTTCAACACCTACACGGCCGGCGAGCTGGGTACCTCCGCTTCGCCGCAGTCCTGGATGGAAGGGCTCAAGCGTGAACTCGACCTCGCGGCCGAGATGACGGGAGCTCCGGCAGCGGAGACGGTATTTGTCGGTGGCGGTACGCCGTCGTTGCTCGGCGGCGACGGACTCACCGAAGTGTTGGCGGCAGTGCGCAGCAGTTTCGGACTTGCTCCCGGGGCTGAGGTGACGACGGAATCGAATCCGGAGTCGACGTCGCCCGAGTTCTTCGACGCTCTCCGCGCCGGCGGATTTACCCGCATCTCGCTCGGTATGCAGTCGGCCGCGCAGCATGTACTCAAGATTCTCGACCGCACCCATACTCCGGGCCGCGCGGTGGCGGCCGCGAAAGAGGCTCGCGCAGCGGGCTTTTCGCATGTAAATCTCGACTTGATCTACGGAACGCCGGGGGAGCGGGACATTGATCTCGATGCGTCCCTGGATGCAGTTCTCTCCGCCGACGTCGACCATGTGTCCGCCTACGCGCTCATTGTCGAGGACGGAACCGCCATGGCGCGCAAGGTCCGCCGGGGTGAGTTGCCGGCACCCGACGACGACGTGTTGGCGACGCGTTACGAACGGATCGACTCACGGCTGTCCGAGGCCGGTCTGTCTTGGTACGAAGTGTCCAACTGGGCGAAAGCCGAAACCGCCGAATCCGGCGACACTCGGTGCCGTCACAACCTCGGCTACTGGGACGGCGGCGACTGGTGGGGCGCCGGCCCCGGAGCGCACAGCCATGTGGGCGGGGTCCGCTGGTGGAACGTCAAACATCCCGCGCGCTATGCGGAGCAACTCGCGCAGGGCGAACTGCCGGTCGGTGGCAGTGAAGAACTGACTGCCGACGACATTCACATGGAGCGGGTGATGCTGACGGCTAGGTTGCGCACCGGGCTACCGTTGTCGGAATTGGATGCGTCCGAACGGCTTTCGGCTGATCAGGTCGTGGTCGACGGACTGGCTGTAATCGAGAACGTTCATCTGGTTCTGACCGATCGTGGGCGTCTGCTCGCGGATGCCGTGATTCGCACGGTGCTGGCCTGATCAATGCCGAGGGAATGTTGAGCCCTTGCCTTTGAGTCCCGCTCGGGAGAATACTTCGATGAGAATGTTGGCGTGACACCTGGCAGTTCCAGAAGTGCAACCCGGAGGGATTCTGCCTATGAGTGGAGCCGACAAACTCACTCGTCGCGCATTACTCGCTGGTGGTCTCGGTCTTGCCGCGACCGGGATTCTGGCAGGTGGGGCTGACGCGCAGTCCTCGTCGTCGCAGGATTGGAATCCGCCGCCCGGGGCCTCGGCGGGCGTGGGTGCTTGGCAAGGCAGGGGAGTGAGCGAGGGTCTCGCGGATTCCGGTGCGCGCTGGTACTACACCTGGACTCCCGATCATCCTGGGATCGCGACCCCGGGCGGATGCGAGTTCGTGCCGATGATCTGGGGCGAACGAGACCTGACCGATGATGCCTTGCGCCGCGCAAAGGCAAGCGGACAGGTTCTGCTCGGCTTCAACGAACCTGACACAGCCGCGCAGGCCAATATGTCTGTCGAGGCGGCACTGCGGGCGTGGCCACGGTTGCAACAGACCGGACTTGCGTTGGGTGCCCCTGCCGTCGCCACACACGGAGATGTCCCCGGGCAATGGTTGGACCGATTCATGGCGGGCGTCCGATCGAGTGGCTATCGAGTCGACTTCATTCCGATTCACTGGTATCTCTCACCCGCGCTCCGGGACGCTCCGTATTCGGCGGCGATCGCTGTCGAGGATCTACGCCAGTACCTGGAGGCCGTCCACGCCCGCTACGGACTTCCGTTGTGGCTGACGGAGTTCTCGCTCATCACGTACCAGAACGGTACCCACGTGATGCCGCCTTCCGTCCAGGCCGAATTCCTTGCCGCCGCAGCGTCGATGATGGCGACACTGCCGTATCTGCAGCGCTGGGCATGGTTCGCCCTGCCGCCGTGGCCCGAGGGACCTGGCACCGCGCTGTACGACGCAAACGGGCGAATTACGGTGATCGGTGAACGGTTCCGGGCGATTTCCTGACGCAGGCGGGATAGTGCACGGCGTAGCCTCACTTCCGTGGCCCTCATTTACAGTGCGCAATTGAAGCCGTCGAAGATCGACTTGCTGCGGGAGTGGGTGCCTGGGCAGTCGTGGGTCGGATCAACTGACACCTCTGGCCTCGAGCACATCGGTGCCTATCGTTTCGACGATCCGGCCGGCGAGGTCGGAATCGAGACCCACCTTCTTCGCGCCGTGGACGGCACGATTCTCCAGGTTCCGCTCACCTATCGAGCTGCTCCACTCGTCGACGCGGATGCTTTTCTGATCCGCACCATGGACCATTCCGTTCTGGGGGAGCGGTGGGTCTACGACGCGTGCGGCGACCCGGTGTACGTCCGCGCACTTGCGACGACGATCATCGCCGGCGGTTCCGAGGCAACGTTGGAGTTCGCGAATCCTGACGATGCCCGCGAGGTCACTACTCACGTAGTCGGTAGCGGTGCAGCGGGTTCCGATGTTCCGGAAATTGGCGCCGCAACATGTTCGTCCGCCGCCGAGGGCGCCAAGATTTCGGCCGGTACGACGGAGTTGACAGTGGTACGAGTGGTCGATCCCGAGCGGACGTCGGGTGGCTTCACCTTGACGGGTACCTGGCCCGGCCAGGCGGATCCCGCTGTGTTGGCTTCGCTGCGAATCGCTTAGTGCGTCCCCTCGATAACCCCGGGCATGGCGTCGTAATCGAAAACGCGGGCGTGCAGTACAACACGATTTCGGAGTGCCGAACGCACGGCACGATGCAGGCCGTCCTCGAGATAGAGCGTTCCCTTCCACTGAACTGCGTGCGGAAACAGATCGCCGTAGAAGGTTGAGTCCTCGGACAGTAGCCGGTCCAATTCGAGGACTTTGGTTGTTGTCACAATTTCGTCGAGTCGGACCTGGCGCGGCGGAAACTTGGCCCAGTCGCGCAGAGACAGTCCGTGGTCGGGATACGGCTTGCCGTCCATGACGCCCTTGAAGATCATGACTCCAGAGTAAGGGCAACACCCGAGACTGGCGCTCGGGCGATTAGACTGCCAGTTGGGACAGTGCACACAGAACGCAGGGAACGGAGGTCGCAACGATGTCGAGTACCGACGACAGGCGATTCGAGGTCCTGCGGGCAATCGTCGCTGATTATGTTTCCACGCAGGATCCGGTCGGATCGAGAGCTTTGGTCGAGCGTCACAACCTCGGTGTGTCGAGTGCCACGGTGCGCAATGACATGGCATTTCTCGAAGCTGAGGGATACATCGCACAACCTCACACCAGTTCCGGGCGTGTTCCGACGGACAAGGGTTATCGCGAGTTCGTCGATCGCATTGCCGACGTCAAGCCGCTGTCCGGACCCGAGCGTCGTGCCATTCTCGAATTTCTGGAAACCGGCGTCGACCTCGACGACGTGCTCCGACGCGGTGTGCGTCTGCTTGCTCAACTGACCCGGCAGGTTGCCGTGGTTCAGTACCCGACGCTGTCGGCGTCGTCGGTCCGCCACCTCGAAGTTGTGGCGTTGACCCCGGCACGTCTACTCCTCGTACTGATTACCGACTCCGGACGCGTCGACCAGCGCATCGTCGAGTTGGGTGACGTGCTTGACGACGAGGATCTTGTCCGTCTCCGCGCACTGCTCGGTGGTGCGCTCGAAGGTAAGCGTCTGGCTGCGGCATCCATCGCAGTGTCCGAATTGGCCGAAGAGTCTCCCGACGATCTGCGCGACGCCGTCATTCGGTCCGCAACGATCCTGGTCGAGACACTGGTCGAGCACCCGGAAGAGCGTCTGGTGCTCGGTGGCACGTCCAACCTGACACGCAACGCATCCGACTTCTCGGGGCTGGCAGGATTCCCGGGATCACTGCGGGCAGTTCTCGAAGCGCTCGAAGAGCAGGTTGTAGTGCTCAAACTGCTGGCGTCGACGCAGAATGCCGGCATGGTCACCGTCCGGATCGGCGAAGAAACCCAGGTCGAACAAATGCGCGGGACCTCCGTGATTTCGACGGGCTACGGCGCAGCCGGTACCGTTTTCGGTGGTGTCGGTGTGCTCGGCCCCACTCGGATGGACTATCCGGGAACAATTGCATCGGTTGCCGCCGTTGCCAGATACATCGGCGAAGTTCTCTCCGAGCGATGACGGGCGTCGACACCAGTCGGCACTCCTCTTCGTGAGGTTCGAGGAAAACTAGAAGTAAGAGAAGGACGAGAGAAAAAACGTGGCACGGGATTACTACGGATTGCTCGGCGTCAACCAGAACGCGACCGACCAAGAACTCAAGCGCGCATACCGCAAACTTGCCCGCGAACTGCACCCCGACGTCAACCCTGACGAAGAAGCGCAGGCCCGGTTCAAGGAGATCTCGACCGCGTACGAGGTTCTGACCGATCCGGAGAAGCGCCGCATCGTGGACCTCGGCGGCGATCCCCTCGAATCAGGCGGAGGCGGCGGTGGCGGCTTCGGCGGTGGATTCGGTGGAGGCGGCGGCCTCGGTGACGTCTTCGAGGCATTCTTCGGCGGCGGTGGCGGCGCAGGCCGTGGACCGCGTGGCCGCGTGCAGCCCGGAGCCGACTCGTTGCTTCGGACCAAGCTGACCCTCGCTGAATGTGCGACGGGCGTCAGCAAGCACGTCACCGTCGAGACGGCAATCCTGTGTGACGGTTGCACCGGCGCCGGAACCAACGGCGATTCCAAGCCCGTTCGTTGTGAGACCTGCAATGGTGCCGGCGAAGTGCAGTCCATTCAGCGTTCTTTCTTGGGCCAGGTTATGACCTCGCGTCCCTGCCCGACGTGCCGCGGCGCCGGCGAAACCATCCCCGATCCCTGCCACAAGTGTGGTGGCGACGGCCGCGTCCGCGCCAAGCGCGACATCACCGTGAAGGTTCCGGCCGGTGTTGCCGGCGGTATGCGTATCCGGTTGACCGCACAGGGTGAAGTTGGACCCGGCGGCGGACACCCCGGCGACCTGTACGTCGAAATCGTCGAACAGCAGCATGAGATCTTCGTCCGCGACGGCGAAGACCTGCACTGCACCATCCGCGTTCCCATGATTGATGCAGCATTGGGCACCACGGTCACCGTCGACACCATCATGGACGGTCCCAAGGACATCACCATCGAGCCCGGAACTCAGCCCGGCCATGTCGCTGTCCTGCGTGGACACGGAATGCCGAAGCTGCGATCCGGTGCGCGCGGCGACATCCACGCTCACCTCGAGGTAGTTGTCCCGAGCCGCCTCGATCACAAGCAGGCCAAGCTGCTCAAGGAATTCAAGTTGCTCCGCGATCGTGACGAGGCCGAGGTCGTGTCGTCCGGATCGCAGAACAGCGGCGGATTGTTCTCGCGTCTGCGCGAAGCATTCAGCGGCCGCTGACAGTGGCTGCGACGGTCTTTTTCCTCGACCCCGTTCCGGGCGTGGGGGAGACAGCAGTTCTCGACGGTCAGGAAGGTCGCCACGCGGCGACCGTCCGCCGGATCGGCGTCGGCGAGCGCCTTGTGCTCGCCGACGGCCGTGGCCGCGTAGCCGACGCCGTGGTGACAAGCGTCGGCAAGGATCGACTCGAACTTCTGGTCTCGGACGTTCAGGTGCTCGAGCAGCCGAAACCTCTGGTGACTCTCGTTCAGGCTTTGCCCAAGGCCGAGCGGTCCGAGTTGGCTGTGGAGTTGGCGACCGAGGCCGGCGTCGACGCGGTCATTCCCTGGCAGTCACTGCGATGCGTCGCAAAGTGGGAGGGCCCCAAACTCACCAAAGGTGTTGCGCGGTGGCGTAGTGCCGCGGTGTCGGCGGCTAAGCAGTCGCGCCGGGCATTCGTTCCGGATATCGCTGAACTACACAAGACCCCGGCTGTCGTTGCATTGGTTCGCGAAGCGGTTTCGCGCGGCGCTGTCGTTGCGGTACTTCACGAATCTGCGACGACGCCGTTGGCTGCCCTTCCGTTGGCGAGTGCGGACGAAGTATTCCTTGTTGTGGGTCCTGAAGGCGGACTAGACGATTCGGAGATCGCGGCACTCTCCGAAGCCGGTGCTACGCCGGTGTTGTTGGGGCCGACGGTCTTACGAACATCGACTGCCGGTGCCGTGGCGCTAGGCGCTATCGGAGTTCTGACCGATCGTTGGGGTCCGCGCCCGCTGCACTGATCGGGGAGCCAGTCTACGACTAGACGTTCCCCCATCCCTTGACAATTACTCCCCGGAGGTCGGACTGAGAAATTCAGTTCCAACGTCCGGGGAGCAGTTCTAGACATGCACGAAGTTCACGGTCCGAGGATCGATGAACCACGTTCACGGCTGTTTGATTATGCGGTGAAGTGTTCGCGTAGATTCCTCTTCTTGAACTTGCCGGTCGCGGTTCGCGGAATGGTGGAGACGAACTCGAACCGCTCGGGCAGTTGCCACCGGGCGAACTCGCTCGAGAGGTGCTCGCGAAGCTGTTCCGGATCGGCGGTCATTCCGGATCGCAGGACGAGCACCGCCAACGGCCGTTCACCCCACTTCGTATCGGGCACGGCGATCACCGCGGCCTCCGCCACCGACGGGTGCGCCATCAGGTGATTTTCGAGATCGACCGAGGAGATCCACTCGCCGCCGGACTTGACGAGGTCCTTGGAGCGGTCGCAGATCCGGATGCAGCCGCGGTGGTCGATGCGGACGATGTCCCCGGTGCGGAACCAGCCGTCATCCGTGAAATTGTCTGCGCCAGTGCCGTTGTGGTAGCCGGACGCCACCCAGGGTCCACGAACTTCGAGCTCACCCATGGCGACGTCGTCCCATTCGATGAACCCGTCGTCCTCGTTCCGGGCGCGGATGTCGAAGAACGGCATCGCGACACCCTGTCGGGCCCGGAAGTCGTATTTTGTGTTGTCGTCGCAGTTTTCGAGGTCTGCCGGGAGGCGGCTGACGGTGCCCATCGGGGAGGTCTCGGTCATGCCCCAGGCCTGCACGACCGTCAGGCCGTGGCGGTCGAATCCTTCGAGGAGGCTGCGTGGTGCTGCTGCTCCGCCGACGATCAATCGGTCGAGGTGGCGTAGGTCCCAGCGTTGTGGTTGGGCGTCGAGGGCGTCGAGCATCGTCATCCACACGGTCGGAACTCCGGCGGTCATGGTGACCTTCTCGGTTTCGATCAGGTCGAGCACGCTGACGGCGTCGAGTTTCGGTCCGGGTAGCACCAGCCGGGCACCGAGGAGTGCGGCGGCGTAGGGAAGTCCCCAGGCGTTGACATGGAACATCGGCACCACGGGTAGCAGAGTGTCCTGTGCCGATACGCCCAACGCGTCGGGCAGTGCGACGGCCATGGAGTGAAGCACGATCGCACGGTGGGAGTAGACGACGCCTTTGGGCCGGCCGGTGGTGCCGGAGGTGTAACACATTGCGCCGGCTTGTCGTTCGTCGATGAGAGGCCAAATCAGTGGTTCGGCGGCAGCGATGAGGGTTTCGTAGTCGAGTGTTCCGGCCGGTGCCGATGCACTGTGGGTGACGACGATGACATGGTCGAAGTGGTGTGTGTGTCGGAAGCTGTCGAGTACGTCGAGTAGGGATTCGTCGACGACGATCACCCGGTCCTGGGCGTCGCCGACGATGAAGGTCAGCTCGTCCGCGTGTAGTCGTGGGTTGAGGGTGTGCACGATCGCGCCCATTGCCGGGACGGCGAAGTACATTTCGAGGTGCTCGGATTGGTTCCACAGCAGGGTTGCGACTTTGTCGCCGTCCCCGATGCCGAGGTCGGCCAGGGCGGTCGCCAGCCTTCGTGCCCGGCGTGCGCATGCTCCGAGGGTGGTCCGGGCGATGCTTCCGTCGGGTCGGCGTGTTACGACGTCTTTGGTGCTGTGGAATTGTTCGGCGCGCTCGACCACAGCGGTCAGTGATAGGGGGTAGTCGTCCATGGTCAAGCCATTGGTCACGTGGAACTCCTGGGTGGGGTGGGGAGAAATTCTGCGGCAGCGGATTTGTTGCTGATCTCGGAATGTGGCTGGGGCGGTACGAACCGCCCGGAAGGTGGGGCACGAAACCTGGTTTCGTGCCCCACTGTGTAAACGAGCCGGACTGCTAGGCGTGGTGGGTGAAGCCGACCTGGCCGGGGCGGCGGTTCGGCGCGTAGCCGACCTTGGCGAGGGTCTCATCCACGTCGGCGTAAGTGGTGCCGATCTTGTAGATGTCGTGGGCATCCTTGCCGGTGGCGACCTCGCGGCCGAGTTCACCAGCGATGCGGACCAGCTGTTGAATCTGCTGAACCGAGGTCATCTTCTCGCCCTTGCGGCCCCAGATGGTGTCCTCGTTGCCACATCGGGCGTGCAGGCCCATCGCGATGGCCATGGTGTTGACCGGCAATACGCTGCGCATGAGGGACTCGAGCGTCAGTGCCGCGCCGTCGGGGACTCGTTGGATGAAGTTCATGATGTTGTACGGGTTCGGTCCTTCCATGCCGCCGCCGATGCCGGTCCACGTCACATTCAGCGGTCCGGTGTAGTGGCCGCGGCGGATGAGCCGCTCGACGCTTTCGAGGCCGGTGATACCGGTGAGCGCGAACAGTGGCTGGATGCCGGCCGACTGGAGGCGTCGGAGGTGCTCCTCGACCCATCCGGGGCCGGCCGGAATGGTCATCTCCCGGTAGGTCTCGTACATCTCCGGACGCGCCAGGGAGGTGCCGCCGATATCGTCCGCGGTCAGGAGCTCCGTGATGTTCATCTGGCTGGTGTTGATCGCGATGGTGACCTGATCCGGCTTCGGATCGAGTTCGGCGAGCATGTGACGGGTGTCGTCGGACAGCCACTTTGCCTCTGCGCCTTCACCTTCCGGCGCGAATGAGATCGATCCGCCGACCTGCAGGACCATATCCGGTACGGCCTCGCGCAGTCCGCCGAGCAGCTCGTTGAACTTCGAGAGCCGCTTGGAGCCCTTCCCGTCGAGTTCACGAACGTGGATGTGCAGCACCGACGCGCCGGCTTCGTAGCAGTCGACTGCCTGTTGGATATGCTCATCCATCGTCAGCGGCAGGTCCTCGGGGAAGTCCTCGACCGCCCACTCGGGGCCGTAAGGGGCGACGGTGATGACCAGTTTGTCCTGGTTTTCGGGGAAGAGTGCATCGTCGTGGAAATGCATGGTGTAGCTCCTGTCTGGGGCGAAAACTCTGGTGAGAGAGGTCTTTCGATGTGGATTGCTGTTGGTGGTGGTTAGATGACCACGCCGCCGTTGGGGCTGATTATCTGACCGACCAGGTAGTGGTTCTCGCCCGCCAGGTAGACGGCGAGGGAGGCATATTCTTCCGGTCTTCCTAGGCGGCCGACGGGAATCATCTGGTACAGGTTGCGCTTCTCGTCCTCGGTGGCGTTGTCGAGATACGCCTGGAAAGGAGGGGTGAGAACTCCTCCACACGCGATGGCATTGACGTAGATTCCGGCGCCGGCGACATCGAGAGCAACTGTCTTGGTCAGGCTCACAACAGCAGCCTTGGCTGCCGAGTAGCCGGGACTGTGCGTGCTCCCAGTCGAGATGCCGGCGATCGAGGCGATGTTGATGATGCGGCCGTAGCCCTGAGGCTCCATGTACTTCAATGCTTCACGGGTGCAGTAGAAGACGCCGTGGACATTGACGTTCCACCACTTGAGCCAGTCTTCGTCGGTAAGGCTGCTGGTGATACCCATGGACTGGCGTTCCATCGGCGTGGTGACGTAGGCGTAGTGCTTGCTGCGCCGGTCCTCATCCGCCGGCGAGTTCGGCACCAGGGCAGCATTGTTGACCAGGATGTGAACGGTGCCGAAATGCTCGGCGGCTCGGGCGAACGTCTCGACGACCTGATCTTTGGACGAAACGTCGCAACGCAGCGCCAGGCTCTTGCGGCCCAGCGCCTCGATCTCGGCGGAGACCTCCGCCAGTTTGTCCTCTTGCAGGTCGCAGAGGACGAGGTTGGCGCCTTCGCGTGCCATGGCGAGGGCGATGGATCGGCCCAATCCTTGTGCTGCTCCGGTCACGAGGGCGACTTTGTCGAGTAGCTGCATTTCTTTAATCTCCTCTTGGTGAATCGGTGAAAACGACAGCCCTACAGCAGGTGTCGGGGTACTTCTCAGGTGGTTCGGGATCTATGCGGAAATGCCTGCAGTGTCCGGTGCTACCGGCTTTGTCTCCGAATCACTCAGTGGCACTGAGGCGAGCTTGCGAAGACCAGAGGGGTAGAGCTTCATGCCGAATGCAAGGACAGCAATCGACACGACATATGCGAGGGGGACCCATTGCAGTGCGCCGAGCAGTCCCAGTCGGTCGGACAGAACGCCGACGACGACGGGGCCGAGCGCCAGGCCGAAGACGTTGTTGGCAAGGGTGCCCACGCCGAAGGACGATGCATGGATCGACGGGTGCGAGAGGCTGGCAACGACCGCCGTTGTGGCACCAGAGAACCCGGAGCAGAAGAACGCTCCGGTGCCCAGCAGAACCAACTGGACCGGGCCGTTTTCCAGCTGGAATCCGATCATCAGACACAACATTGCGATGACGGCATACGCGATGGCGGCACTCCATCGCCGCTCTGGCTGTCGACGCCCGAACCGGTCTGCAGCGATGCCACAGAGCACCGTTCCGGCTCCGATCAGAAGTACGAAGAACGACGCGGCCAAACCTGCACTCGCTGCATCCATATCGTGATAGCGGTTGAAATAGCTGGGAAGCCAAGCGAGCAGCACTCCCGCGACGAAGAACTGCATTCCACCACCGATGTATGCGCACGTCAGGGAGGCATTGGTGAACAAGCTCGAGATCGGAGCCCGTCCAGCAGTTGCGACCGGGGTTCCAGCTACCGACTGATCAAAGGCATGGCGCGCCAAGCGATTCTCGCTGACGACGATCCGGAAGAGGACGACAAGACTCAGCCCAAAAGCGGCCATGATCAAGAACGCCGCGCGCCAGCCGAGTCGATCGGCAATGACGCCGCCGAGGGCGACGCCGATGACCGAGCCGAAGAATGCCGAACCGAGGAATGCGCCGCCGAGCGAGGCATGGAGTCGTGGGGCGAAGACTCCGAGCATGACCGCCAAGCCCACGCTTGCGTATGCGGCTTCACCGAATCCGATCAGAAAACGGGCTCCGAGCAGTTGCGTGTAGTTACTCGCCGCGGCGCACAGGACGGTCGCGATACTCCACAAGACTGCCATGAGGACGACGCTACGGACGCGGCCCCAACGGTCGGCCAACAGTGACATCGGGAGCGCCAAGACGCCTACCATCAGAGCGACGACGCTGGTCAGGGCCGCAAGCTGCGAGTCCGACAGGTTCCAATCGGCCTTGAGGACGGGGAAGACCGAACTGAGGACCTGACGGGACATGTAGTCCGACATCATCAGTCCGAAGATCAGTACGAACACTGCCCACGGAAAGATCCTGGACCGATGGCCGCCGCCGGAATCGGCTTCGGTTGCGAGAGACTGGGTCTCCAGTTCCATGTGTGCTCCTTGTTCTGAAGTCGTGTTCGTTGGAGCACGTCTTCGATATGACGCTGGTCCTGAAACAGCATGCGTTCGAGAACCGTTGCGGCGTAGTATGTTCGGGCCGACGTGGGTCGAGTCGGCCGCCTTGTGTTGACGATGTGTTCGATCAGGGCGGTGTCGGCAGATGCTGGGTGGTGTCCAGAAAAGCGATCCGAGCCGTAGTGCTCCTGACTTACCGACGGGAGTGACAAGCTCGGTGACTCATGTCACGATAGACCGATTGGGTCAATTAGTCTTGTCCCGTTGGGACATTTTCCTTGGCATCTTGGGGCGATTAGAGGGAGTCGATGGCGAAAGTGCTGAAGGTGCGAAGTTCAGTTCTGAACGGGTACGTGGAGGTAGCGCAGTCTCTAGGTTCGGATCCGGATCCGACGATGCGGGCGGTGGGTATCGACCCGGCTACTCTCGCCACACCGGACGCGTGGCTCGCTGCTCAAGTCGTAGACGAGTTACTCGAGCGCACGGCCGTGGTTACGGAGTGTCAAAGCTTCGGGGTCAGGATGGCAGAGGGACGACGAGTCTCGAATCTCGGACTGATCGGGTTGGTGGCCAGGGAAGAGCCCGACGTCCGGAGTGCCCTGGCAACAGTGTTGCGTCACATGCAGTTTCACAACGAGGCCATTCGACCACGGCTCGTCGAGTTCAATGGACTTGTGTCTCTGCAGATCGAGTCGGAAACTGATGTGGCACTCGGGCGTCAGTCGATCGAACTGACCGTCGCTGCCATTTCCCGGATACTCGGCACATTTCTGCCAGATGATTGGAGTCCGCTGTCTACGTGCTTCGTTCACGATGCGCCGACGACACTCGACATCCACCACCGCGTGCTGGGACCTAACGTCGCGTTCGAGCGAGATTTCAACGGTCTGGTGCTCTATTCGAGTGACCTGGACACGCCGAATCCCTTGTCGGATCCACTGTTTCGACCTTATGCACGACAGTATCTGGATCTGCTCGCGCCGCGGGAGGACTCGTCTGTCGACGACCGTGTGCGCGATATGATCGAGGCGCTCCTGCCTGGTGGGGGGTGCACGGCGAGTCGGATCGCGCGCAGTCTAGGCATGGACCGTCGCACCTTGTATCGACACTTATCCAAGTCGGGTAAGACTTACTCGTCTGTCGTCGATTCCGTGCGTGAGGATCTTGCGCGGCGACATCTCGCACGGGGTGACCGGACCTTTACCGATACTGCCGCAGCCCTCGGGTTCTCGGACCTCAGCGCGTTCTCGCGTTGGTTCCGTCGATACTTCGGTCTGAGTCCGACGGCGTGGGCTGCACAAGAGCGTGAACTCGATCGGCGGTAACCCATGGCAACAAGCACGACCTCGGGCCGATCTACAGGTATGCGGAGCAATGTGCTCGGCGTTGCTCATTTCGGGCTGAATGCCGGATCGAGAAACGCCTCCAGGTAGGTCGACAGAGCTTCCCGATCGTCCACGTCGACTGCTGACCCCGGCGTCCCCACCAGGGAGACGAGAATCCGGATCAGCCATTCCGCCGCCCCGGGCAGGTCGAGGTCCTCGCGGGCCAGTCCCCGTTGTTGGGCGTCGCGTAGTCGGTCCACCCAGAAACCGGACAACTGGGCTACCACGTCGTGAGAGTAGGTGCCCATGATCTCGGCGTACTCGCGCGGTTCCCGGGCGGCCAGTTCAACGGCCAGCGGCCCCAAAGGGGCCTGCCTCGACAGCACAACTGCCTCGGTCAGCATGCCGGACACGCTGTCCTGCCGCGTAATTCGATCAGCTGCGTCGTCCCAGAAGTCCGCGCCGCGGCGGATCAGGGCCGCCGAGAGCAGTGTCGCCTTGTCGCTGAAGAACCGGTACAGATAGGCGCGGCTGACTTCGGCTTCCTGAGCCACAGCGCGCACGGTGGTACGGCGGATCCCGTCGCGCGCGAGACAGCGTTCAGCGGCGTCGAGGATGCGGTCGCGAATGGCGCTGGAGTGGGGGTTCATGGCGGCTCGATCATAGGACGTCTGGGACTTCTGTGAAATCTTCTTGTAGACACTTGTGCAGAAGTGTCTACAAGGAATACGTTCTCCACCAGGACCGGCCGCGACGAGGCCCGGTCGCCAACCGCGTCGACGTCGTGTCGGCGGCGGTGCGCGCTACGGAGGACCTATGGGATTCCTGCTACCGGTGGAACCGGACATCGATGCGGACGAGTTGCGCGACGGTCGGCGGCCCACCCAGATGCGGATTCTCTCGGAGAATTACCTCTCACAGGGCTTCGGGACACCCGACGTGGTGTACGTCGGCTATCTCCTGAAGATTGCTCTGTTCATCCTCGGCGCGGCGCTCTTCGCGTTGACCACACCCGGCGTGGACGGACTGTTCAACGTCAGCGAGTGGTGGGCCATGCCGGTCGTGTGGCAGAAGGTCGTGCTCTGGTGCATCCTCTTCGAGGTCACCGGTCTGGGCTGCGGATTCGGGCCCCTGAACCTGCGCTTCGTGCCGCCGTTGGGTTCATTCCTCTACTGGTTCCGCCGCGGAACTATCCGGATGCCACCGTGGCCGAGGCGAGTTCCGCTCACCGCCGGAGACCGGCGAGGCGTCGTCGACATCATCTTGTACGCCGCGCTGCTCGTCTCGCTGCTGGTGGCATTGGTTTCCGCGACCGCTGCCGGGACGGTTCAGCTGCCCTGGCAGAAGGTAGCCGTCGTCTTGGGGCTACTTGCTCTCATCG
The DNA here is from genome assembly GCF_002245895.1 of Rhodococcus sp. OK302. Taxonomy (NCBI): domain Bacteria; kingdom Bacillati; phylum Actinomycetota; class Actinomycetes; order Mycobacteriales; family Nocardiaceae; genus Rhodococcus; species Rhodococcus sp. OK302. The sequence continues at coordinate 5,074,195 of NZ_NPJZ01000001.1, read as the reverse complement.
GTCTGCGTGACCGGACGATCTTCCTGGCCGCCCGCGCCGAGGTCTACGGCGCGATTGCCGTGACCTTCCTCGTGCCGTTCCCCGACTCCCTGGTGGCAGCCAAGTTCGTGCTGCTGTGCATCTGGTGGGGTGCAGCGGTCTCGAAACTCAACGTCCACTTCCCGTCGGTTGTGCAGGCGATGGAGGCGAACAGTCCGCTGTGGCGAACGAAGCGCATCAAGCACCTCTTCACCCAGTCGTACCCCGATGACCTGCGCCCGTCCAAGCTCTCGAAGTTGCTCGCCCACGGCGGAACCGCGATCGAGTTCTGCGTTCCGCTTGTGCTGATTCTCTCCGGCGGTGGCACCGTCACGACGGTCGCCGCGATCGTGATGATCCTGTTCCACCTGCACATCATCCTGACGATCCCGATGGGGACGCCGCTCGAGTGGAACGTGTTCATGATCTTCGCGGTGCTGACACTGTTCGTGAACAAGGCATCCCTGGGGCTCGACGACCTCGTGCATCCCGCGGTCCTGCTGATCCCGGCCGTCAGCTTCCTCCTCGTGATCCTCGGCAACCTGTTCCCGGAACGGATCTGCTTCCTGCTCGGGATGCGGTACTACGCCGGGAACTGGGACACCACGGTCTGGTGCCTGTCGCCGAGCGGCGAGCAGAAGCTGACCGACGGCACGATCCGCTTCGCGATGCTGCCGCACCGCCAGTTGGAGAAGATCTACGGCGGCGAGGACGAAGCCCGGGTCACGCGCCTGACCGGCTTCGCGTTCCGCGCGATCCACACGCACGGTCGCGCGCATGCCGCCCTACTGCCCCGACTCCTCGCCGACCAACCCACAACGGAGTACGTCGAACTCGACGGCGAGACTGTGGCCGGCGTTGTGCTCGGGTGGAACTTCGGAGACGGGCACCTGCATTCCGAGCAACTCATCGAGACGCTCCACGGCTTGTGCGGCTTCGAACCCGGTGAATTGAGGGTGCTGGTCTTGGACGCCCAGCCGATCCACAAACAAACCCAGGCCTACCGGTTGTTGGACGCCGCCACCGGTGAGTTCGAACGGGGCACAGTTCGGGTTGCGGACATGGTCAACCGGCAACCGTGGGCCGACGACATGCCGGTGACGGTGAGAGTTCCGTGAGTCGCAATCACTGTTGGTCGATTGCTCGGCGGAGCAATGCGTAAACCGCCTCGGTGACGTCGTCTTCCTCCAGGTCGCCGAGTCCGGCGATCTCCTGAACGAACCGCCCGAACACGCCCCAGCCGAGAGCCATTCCCGTGATCGCGGCAACAAGGATTCGAGGGTCATCGCCTGAGGCGGGCGGATGGTCGATGTCTTCCGCGATGCGTTGGCTCAGCGCCGCCAACGCCGGAGACTGACCGAGGAGCGTCTCGGGGGCGCCGCCGGCGAGGATCGATTGCGCGACCATGCGGGCATACTCGGACGACTTCGGTCTCATGATGGTGGAGACGGCGTCGTCAACGGTCGGCGCGTCAACGAAATAGTCTGTCCATTCGGCTGATGATCGTTGTAGCACGATCTTGAGGAGATCGTCTTTTGTGCCGATGTAATGGTGGATCAGTCCGTAATTGACCCCCGCAGCCGTTGCAACTTCTCGGAGCGAGACGTCGCTCGCACCCTTCTCCGCGAACAGTGGGCGGGCAGCCGCAACGAGACGGGCGATTACTCGCTCACGAGCCGCCGAAGTGGTCGTCTCTGTCACAGCGGGCCCCGTATCGATCGTTCGGTTGGAAGAGCAATCTCCACTGTAGTGGGGTGTGGGATCTGCGCCGCTCCGTGTTCCTCCCTCCTGATGGAACAAGCCCTTGCCAAATTTAGCCACATGGCTAATCTGATGGGTGTTGGCTGGGCATCGAGGGCGCAGTTCTATTGCGGCACTTGCGATCAAGCTCAGCGAGGTCGTTCAGGATCGTGACTCGCGAAGAGGTGGACATGAACAATTTTGATCTCGTTATCCGCAACGGCACTGTCATCGACGGCTCGGGTCGACCCCCGCGGCAGGCTGATGTAGCTGTCTCTGGCGGTGTCATTGTCGAGGTGGGAGATGTGACCGGCGTCGGCCGCGAGGAGATCGATGCTCACGGTCAGGTGGTTGCCCCGGGATTCATCGATGTCCATACGCATTACGACGGTCAGGCCACGTGGGAGAACCGGCTGGTGCCGTCGACCAACCATGGGGTGACGACTGTTGTCATGGGCAACTGCGGTGTGGGATTTGCGCCGTGTAAGCCCGAGCAGCGTGACATGTTGATCAAGCTCATGGAAGGTGTCGAGGATATTCCCAACGTCGTACTCCGGGAGGGGCTGGACTGGCAGTGGACCACCTATCCCGAGTACCTCGACTACCTGGGTCGGCGTCAGTTCGATGCCGACATCTGCAGTTACGTTCCGCATGCCGCCCTACGCACTTATGTCATGGGGGAGAGGGCATTTCACCGCGAACCGGCTACGTCAGAGGAGATCGAGAAGATGGCTGTTCTTCTCGAGGAGTCGATCCGTGCCGGCGCTTTCGGGTTCGGCACCTCGCAGACGATGTTCCACCGTTCCAGCGACGGCCAGCTCACGCCGACCCTGGCCGCGACCGAGGAAGAGTACGCCGGACTGGCCGCTGCCCTCGGCCGAGCCGGTGCGGGCCTGATCCAGTTCGTCATCGAGTACAACGACGACTGGGAGCAAGTCTTGGACATGGGCCTGCGTCAGGCGAAGGAGTTCGGCCGGCCCTTCAGCATGTCAGTGGTCCAAAGTCACGGTAATCCAAACGTCTGGCGCACCGTCGTGGACAAGTTCGACACGTTCAACGCAGAGGGCGGCGAGGCCACGATGCAGGTCCTGCCCCGGCCGCTGGGTGTCCTGCTGGGTCTCGAGCTGACCCTGAGCCCCTTCTACTCGACCGAGACCTACCTGGCGATGGCTGACTGGCCGCTTGCCGACCGCGTCCGCGAACTGCGCCGACCGGAGGTCAAGGCGCGCATCCTCGCCGAGAGCAACGACCCCGATCCTGACATGAAGATCGGAATGCGGGTGCGCGACTTCGGCCAGCTCTACGAGATGGGTGAGGGTTTCGACTACGAACCCGCCTGCGGCAGCACCATCGGTGCGCAGGCCGAACGTTTGGGTGTCGCTCCCGAGAGCCTCGTCTACGACAAACTGTTGGACAAGGACGGCCGCAATATCCTCTATTTGGCATTCTCGAACTACGCCGACTACACCCTGGAGCCGACCCGCGAGATGCTCCTCAATGCCCACGCAGTTCCCGGTTTGGGCGACGGCGGGGCCCATCTCGGGGTTATCTGCGACGGAAGCATTTACACGCACCTGCTCACACACTGGGGTAGGGACCGCGTCCAGGGGGAACGGTTGTCCCTGCCCTATCTGATCCATGTGATGACCAAGCGATGCGCCGAGATGATGGGCCTGCAGGATCGGGGCCTCATCGCGCCGGGCTACCGAGCCGATCTGAACGTCATCGATCTGGAGAATCTCGAATTGGAGTTGCCGCGCGTAGTCCGCGATCTACCGGCCGGCGGCCGACGCCTGATGCAGGACGCGCGGGGCTACACCGCCACCATCGTCAACGGCATCGTCGTCACCCGCGGCGGGCAGCACACCGGTGCTTTGCCGGGGAACCTGGTTCGAGGCCCGCAACCTGCACCGTCCCGTCTCTCAGCCTGAAAATTCCACGCCCTATCCAGGAGGAACTATGAACGACGCCCTCTCGCCGGTCGGCGGTCGCCGCGCCTGGCTCGGCAGTGCCATCGACTACCGTCAGGACGGCCTGTGGCAATTGTCCGCAGCAGAGCTCACCGAGATCGACGCAGCGCTGGCCACGTTGAAGACCCGCGGAGACCTGGACCTAGCCGACATCACCGTTGACACTTTCCCGCTATACACCGTTGGGCGATTCCTGTCTCGACTGCGCGACGAGCTGTCGTCGGGCTTGGGCTTCGTGCTCATCCGCGGGCTGTCACGCGAACGGTACGGCGACGACGACCTGGCGCGGATCTACTGTGGCCTGGGCGCTCACCTGGGCGTCATCATCCCGCAGTCGGGAAACGGCGAGATCCTGGGCCATGTGCTGAACGTGGCCGACCTGGTCGACGAACAGGTCCGCGGTTACCGGTCGGCGCAGTCGATGAACATGCATTGCGACGGCCATGACGTGGTCTCGCTCCTCTGCTTGCGCGAGGCGAAGGACGGCGGAGCCAGCAGGATCGCCAGTGCGGCGGCGGTCCACGACCGAATGATCGAGACGAACCCCGACCTTGCCCGTGTGCTCTACGAGGGTATGCCGGTGATGCGCAGCCAGATGGATGCCGAACGCGGCGACGGCAAAATCGTGACCTCGGATAGTGTCGCGCTCTTTTCCCAGAACGACGGAGTTTTCAGCTCGTGTGTCCACATAGCCCAGACCCGCGACGCCGCCCGGGCCGGTTACTTCGACATCACGACCGAGCAAGAAGCCGCCTTGGACCTGTTCTGCGAACTGTCCTCCTCTCCGGAGTTCTACCTGGACATGAGTATTGCGCCCGGAGACATCCAGTTCCTCAACAACCGACTGATCGTCCATGGACGCACACCGTACGAGGACCACGAGAATGTCGACCAGCGGCGGCACTTGATGCGGCTCTGGGTGAACGTTCCGTCGTGGCCGCGTCGTCCTGATAACCAGCAGGACATCTACTCGATGGCCGACCTGCCGCGGTGGGCGCAGTTCCGCACGCCCTATATGGAGATGCCGGAGCGCTACCTGGCCCAGTTCAGGGTTCCGTGAGTCACAATCTCGAGCGGTTCGGATCCTGCACTCAGCGGTGTGTCAGATATGGGCACTATCGTTGAGTGGCCGACGGCATCTCGTCGGAGATAGTCGTTCGGAGATTTGCAGGAGGCACGATGCGCTCACAGACGCACAAGCGAGTTGCCGGTGCGGTGGCGGTCGTCGCGGCAATGATGCTGGCTGCGGGGTGCACCGTCTCCACTGACGACACGGCAAGTCCGCCGGCTGCCGGAGTTACGACCACTGTAACCAGCGACGCCGTCGTCACAGTGTCGCCCGCAGATGGCGGCGCTCCGATCAATCCGCTGGATCCCGTCACCGTCGAGGTTGCCAAGGGCACATTGACGAGTGTCACCCTCACCAACCCCGAGGGTAAGGACGTCGCGGGAATCATCACGCCGGACAAGACGGCCTGGAAGCCGAGTGGGCCGCTCGGATACGGCAAGACTTACGACTTGACGGTTGCTGCCGTCGATGCGAATGGTGTTGCAACAACCAAGAATGCGACGCTCACGACGGTCGCGCCCGGCAATCAGACACGCGCGTACATCAACACGACCGGTGGCTTGTCCATCTCCGACGGTGGCACGTACGGCGTCGGGACCGTTGTTGTTGTTCACTTCGACGAGTCGATCGGCGACAAGGCCGCTGCCGAGAAGTCCCTCGTCGTGACTACAAATCCGCCGGTGGCGGGGTCTTGGTACTGGATGGACAGCCAGAATGTTCATTGGCGTCCCCAGAATTACTACGCACCGGGCACTACCGTTTCGGTGAGCGCGAATATTTACGGGAAGCAGCTGGGTAAGGGCCTGTACGGCGAGCAAGACGACACGGTTGCCTTCAACATCGGTGATTCCCACGTCTCGATTGCGGACGACAACACCAAGATGGTGACCGTGTACGAGAACGGTCAGGTAGTCAAGGTAATGCCGACGTCCATGGGCATGGGCGGCACCGAAACCATTGGCGGCACCACACTTTCGTTCTGGACGCAGCCCGGCACCTACACCGTGCTGAGCAAGGCCAACCCGGTCATCATGGACTCCTCCACCTATGGCCTTCCCATCAATTCGCGACTCGGGTACAAGGAGTCCATCAACTGGGCGACTCGCATCAGCAACGACGGCATCTACCTGCACGAGTTGGAAAGCACGGTTTGGGCGCAGGGCAACACCGACACCTCACACGGTTGCCTCAATCTCAGTGCGGCCAATGCCAAGTGGTTCTTCGACTTCTCGCAGCCCGGTGACGTCGTCGAGGTCAAGAACACCGGCGGCGCTCCGCTCGAGGTCTGGCAGAACGGAGACTGGTCATTACCGTGGGATCAGTGGGTTGCCGGCAGCGCGCTCGGCTGAGTTAGATTTTCTCTGTGCCTCGCCTCAAGATTTCCTACGGTTCTCATGACCAGCAGTTCGGGCATCTCTATGTTCCCGACAGTGCAGACGGTCCGGTCCCGGTGGTCATGGCTATCCACGGCGGATTCTGGAGTGGGCAATACAGCCTGAGTCTCGGCACCGCATTTGCCGTCGAACTCGCTCGTAGCGGAGTGGCTGTCTGGAATATCGAGTACCGACGTCTCGGGGCGGGTGGTGGCTGGCCGGAGATGTCGGCCGATGTGAAGGCCGCGTACGAAGCCATTCCCGGGATCGTTGCCGAGGCTTCCGCGGTGGATTTCGACCTGGCGCAGGTTCGTCTGGTCGGGCACTCGGCCGGCGGTCATCTTGCGGTCTGGTTGGCGGGGGAGAAGGACGTATTTGCGCGCCCGGAGAGGGTTGTTGCCCAAGCCGCCGCACTGGATCTGGCGTCGGCGGCCGAGCGGGGTCGACGCATCAGCTACATCGAGGACCTTTTCGGGATTCCGTTCGAATCGGATCCTGATCTGTATCGCAGTGCGTCACCGCAGCATCGGTTGCCGATCGGTGTGCCGGTTCTCTGTGTAACGGGTGCGGATGACCTGCAGGTGCCGGCGAAGGTCAGTGCGCGGTATGTGAAAGCCGCCGAGGCTGTTGGTGATCCGGTGTCGCTGCATGTAATCGAGGGTGAAGGGCACGATGCGTTTCTGTCACCGACAACGCAGAGTTGGCGAGTTTCTCGCGATGCGGTCCTTGCTCGCTCCGAGGATTCAGCTGCCGTCACGAGTTGAGCGGGCCGTTCGCGCTCCTATCTGAGTCGCTCGCGGCGATCCATTGTGTTGTGCAAACCCTCGGCGGCCGCGCGGACGACGGCGACCTGACTTTCGGGTCGAAACCGACTCGTGGGGCCGGTGACACTGATCGCGGCAACAAGTTTGCCGTTGGCTCCGAAGACAGGAGCGGCGACGCACGCGATGCCCTGCTTCGATTCCTCGCGCTCGAAGGCGACTCCGGTCTCGACGATTTTGTCCAGTTGGCTGTTGAGGATGCCGGGGGCGACGATCGTGTGAGGGGTACGTCGGACCATCGGTGTCGACAGCACTTCATGGCGAAAGTCCGCGTCGGCGTACGCAAGCAGCGCTTTTCCGATTGCCGTGCAATATAACGGGATTCGTCCACCGGTGCGGGACGGCGAGTTGACTTGGCGGTGTCCGCCGATCTTCGCGATGTACATGACGTCGTGACCGTCACGTACCCCGAGGTGCACGGTTTCGTGGGTTCGCTCGTACAGATCCTGCAGGAACGGCATCGCCATTTCCAAGAGGCTGCGCTCGAGCGATGCGAGCATGCCGAGTTCGAACAAACCACCGCTCAGGCGGTAGCCGCCGTCGATGCGATCGAGTAGCCGGTTCGCGACCAGTTCATTGGCGAGGCGATGCACAGTCGCTTTGTGCAACCCGGTCCGCTGGACCAGGGTGGCGAGAGCCAAAACGTGGTCGTCGGGCCGGAAGGCGCGCAGGATTGTCACGGCTTTGCCGAGCACTGTGTCGAGGTTCGCGCCATCGGTCATTCGTCGATCGTATCGCTGAGCGAGACGATAGCCTGGCGCCGACGGGTAGGGAGCCTGAAATATAGGTGTCATGAGCCAGCCCTCCAACACCAGTACAGCGAGCGAAGCCGACATCGCCGCTGCCGCGGATCGCCTCGCGACTGCCATCTCGACTGGTGTGCCCTGTGCACCCATCCGGGACCTGATCGGCAGCGAAGACCTCGTCGCCGCATACGCCGTGCAACGCGGTGTCGACGAAATTCGTCGGAACGCGGGCGCCGTCGTAGTCGGTCGCAAAATCGGCCTGACCTCGGTGGCCGTCCAGCAGCAACTCGGTGTCGACCAGCCTGACCTCGGAGTCCTGTACGCCGACATGGAGTTCCCCGCCGGCGGCGTGATTCCCATGGATCGCCTGATTCAGCCCAAGGTCGAGGCCGAAGTAGCCTTCGTGCTCGGTGCCGACCTCGTGGACGGACCGCTCGACCACGCCCAGGTCCGCGACGCGATCGAATACTCCGTCGCAGCAATCGAAATTTGCGACAGCCGGATCGAGAACTGGGACATCAAGTTCGGTGACACGGTCGCGGACAATGCGTCCTCCGGCGTGTACGTCCTCGGAACGCAGCGTCGCACGCTCGCCGAGGTCGAACCTTCCGAGGTTGTCATGTCCATGACCGTCGACGGTGTCGAGGTGTCCACCGGCGTCGGAACCGCGTGCTTGGGCGATCCGATCGAGGCAGTGGTGTGGCTCGCCCGCACCGCCCGGGATCTCGGTCAGCCCCTGACCGCCGGCCAGGTCATTCTCTCCGGTGCACTCGGCCCGATGGCACCGGTCGGGGCCGGAAATTCCGTCACCGTCAACGTAACCGGATTCGAACCGGTCACCACCAGCTTTTCCAGCGAAGGAGACAACGCATGAGCAAGGTCAAGGTCGCGATCATCGGATCGGGCAACATCGGCACCGATCTGATGATCAAGGTGCTGCGTAATTCCGACTACCTCGAGATGGGTGCCATGGTCGGCATCGATCCGGCGTCGGACGGACTCGCCCGCGCGGCGCGCCTGAACGTGCCGATCACGGCGGAGGGTGTCGAGGGACTCGTCGCGATGCCCAACTTCGACGAGATCGAAATCGTTTTCGACGCGACGTCCGCGAAGGCACACGTCGCCAACAATGCGCGTCTGGCGCCGTTCGGCAAGCGCATGATCGACCTGACTCCCGCCGCGATCGGCCCGTACGTCGTGCCGGCCGTCAACGCGGACGAGCACCTGGACGCGCCCAACGTGAACATGGTTACGTGTGGCGGCCAGGCCACGATCCCGATGGTCGCGGCCGTCGCACGGGTGGTCCCGGTGGCATACGCGGAGATCGTTGCATCCATCGCCTCCAAGTCTGCCGGCCCCGGCACACGAGCCAACATCGACGAGTTCACCGAGACCACGTCCGAGGCGATTGTGGCCGTCGGCGGAGCGCGCCGCGGCAAGGCTGTCATCATTCTCAACCCGGCTGAGCCGCCGTTGATCATGCGCGACACCGTCTTCTGTCTCGTCGACGCCCCGGATCCGGCTGTTCACGAGGAGATCCGTCAGTCGATCGAGAAGATGGTCGGCGACGTTTCGGCTTATGTGCCGGGCTACCGTCTCAAGCAGCAAGTCCAGATCACCGAGATCCCGGCTGACCAGCCGGTCGAGACTCTGCTCGCCGACGGTAACCGTCCGACCCACCAGGTGTCGGTGTTCCTCGAAGTCGAAGGTGCCGCGCACTACCTGCCTGCCTACGCGGGCAACCTCGACATCATGACGTCCGCTGGAATGCAGATCGCCGAGCGCATCGCACAGCAGAAAGCAGCAAACTGATGAGCAACCGTAAGATCTTCGTCCAGGACGTCACTCTCCGCGACGGCATGCATGCTGTGCGGCACCGCATTTCACCGACCGACGTCAAGCGGATCGTCACGGCGCTCGACGCTGCCGGCGTCGACGCGATCGAGGTCGCTCACGGTGACGGTCTGGCCGGTGGATCAGTCAACTACGGTCCCGGATCGCACACCGACTGGGAGTGGATCGAGGCAGCCGCCGACGCGCTCGAGCATGCCCGCCTCACCACGCTGCTGCTGCCGGGCGTCGGCACTGTCCGTGACCTCAAGCAGGCTTACGACCTGGGTGTTCGCTCGGTCCGCGTCGCGACTCACTGCACCGAAGCCGACGTTTCCGCACAGCACATCGAGACCGCCCGCGAAATGGGCATGGATGTTTCCGGCTTCCTCATGATGAGCCACATGGCTCCGGCAGAGGAGCTGGCAAAGCAGGCCAAGCTGATGGAGTCGTACGGCGCGCACTGCGTCTACGTCACCGACTCGGGTGGACGTCTGGTGATGAACGACGTCGCGGACCGCGTTCGCGCGTACCGCGATATTCTCGACGAGGGCACCGAAATCGGTATCCACGCACACGAGAACCTCTCGCTGTCGGTTGCCAATTCTGTTGTGGCAGTGCAGAACGGCGTCACCCGCGTTGATGCGTCGCTCGCCGGCCACGGTGCCGGAGCCGGCAACTGCCCGCTCGAGGCTTTCATTGCCGTCGCCAACATCGAGGAGTGGGAGCACGGCTGCGACCTGTTCGCTCTGCAGGATGCTGCCGACGACATCGTCCGCCCGCTGCAGGACCGGCCGGTTCGCGTCGACCGCGAGACCCTCACGTTGGGTTATGCCGGTGTGTACTCGAGCTTCCTCCGTCACGCGGAGACTGCGTCGGAGCGCTACGGTATCGACGTTCGCACCCTCCTGCTCGAGGCCGGTAAGCGTCGCTTGGTCGGCGGACAGGAAGACATGATCGTCGACATCGCGCTCACACTCGCAGCCGAGCGTGACCGCGAATCTGCTTGACATTGTTAAATCTTCGGGCGCTGTGACCGTGACGGTCACAGCGCCCGAGCTGTTTCCTGGCTAAGGCCCCGGACCGTGGAGCAAAGGTTGTTGCCGAGACCGCAAATTGGGTCCGAGAATCGCACCTGTCCGTTCAGCTCGCGGATTAACAAGTGGGCCGTGTCGGACTCCGGCGCTAGACTTCGAAGTATCGATGCTCACGAGTCGAGTGGGCACTTTCGGACCAGGAAGCAGGCCAGATTCTCCACGTGAGTGAACACAGTGAATTCGGCAGGAACCGTGCAACCATCGTTACCGAGCGCGCTTTGCCTGCAGAGCGCACTGTCCGATCGAGCATTGACTTGGCGCCGGAGACGGTGCGTCAGATCCTGGGGTCGACTGACGAAAATCTGACCGCACTCGAGCATGTGCTCGGTGCTGATATCCACGTTCGCGGCGGAACTGTCACGTTGTCGGGTACCCCCGCCGATGTCGCGCTCGCCGAGCGAGTGTTCGGGGAATTGGCTTCACTCGCCGGACGTGGCCAACCTCTTGCGCCCGACGCCGTTCGTCGAACCGTCGGAATGCTCACCCACCCTGTCGGTGAATCTCCGGCCGAGGTGCTTTCCCTCGATATCCTCTCGCGTCGCGGCAAGACGATTCGGCCCAAGACCCTCAATCAGAAGCGATACGTCGATGCCATCGACGAGAACACCATCGTTTTCGGAATCGGACCCGCCGGTACCGGCAAGACATACCTGGCGATGGCCAAGGCCGTGCAGGCACTCCAATCCAAGCAGGTTTCGCGCATCATCTTGACCCGGCCGGCAGTCGAGGCGGGCGAGCGGTTGGGCTTCCTGCCCGGCACCCTGCACGAGAAAATCGACCCGTATCTGCGTCCCCTGCACGATGCGTTGCACGACATGATGGATCTCGAAGCGATCCCCAAGTTGATGGCCTCCGGAGTCATCGAGGTTGCGCCGCTCGCGTACATGCGCGGTCGCACACTCAACGACGCATTCATCATCCTGGACGAGGCGCAGAACACTACGGCCGAGCAGATGAAGATGTTCCTCACACGCCTCGGATTCGGTTCCAAGATCGTGGTTACCGGCGACGTCACCCAGGTCGACCTGCCGGGTGGAGCGCGCTCCGGTCTGCGGGCCGCTGCCGAAATCCTCACGGGCATCGACGATATTCATTTCGCGAAGCTCGACAGCAGTGACGTAGTGCGTCACCGATTGGTCGCGGACATCGTCGACGCCTACGAGCGCCACGAGTCCGATCACGACAGGGAAGCGACGTTCGGTAATCGGGCGCAGCGCCGCGCTGCGCATGCTCATTCACCTCGACGGTAGGCTGAGCGACGCACCAACCCCTACTTTTCCCAGGAAAGAGCGTCGCACATGAGCATCGAGGTCTCGAACGAATCGGGCATGGACATCTCCGAACCGGAGTTGATCAGCGTTGCCCGTTTCGTGATCGCTCGGATGGATGTCCATCCAGCGGCCGAGCTGTCGATGGTTCTCGTCGACTCCGCGACCATGGCGGATCTGCACGTCCGGTGGATGGATCTGCCCGGCCCGACAGATGTCATGTCCTTCCCGATGGACGAACTCGAGCCCGGTGGACGTCCGGACTCTCCGGAGCCCGGACCGTCCATGCTCGGCGATATCGTCCTGTGCCCGTCGTTCGCGGCCGATCAGGCAGACAAGGCCGGGCATCCACTTGCCCACGAACTTGCGCTGCTGACCGTTCACGGCGTGCTGCACCTGCTCGGCTACGACCATGCCGAGCCGGAAGAAGAGAAGGAGATGTTCGGACTACAGAACAGCCTCCTCGAAGAATGGTACGAAGACCTGCGTCGTATCGACCGCGAAGCTGCGATGGCCGAACGTGATCAGAAGTTGCTCGGCAAGACCGGGTTCGTCGACGGCGCGGACCGATAATCATATTCTCGCGGGGGTTGCGTAGTGAGTAGCGCCATCGCGCTCTTTGTCCTGGCGGTTGCGCTGGTCCCTGTCGGCGGAATATTTGCCGCCGTGGATTCCGCGCTCAACACCATCTCGTCGGCGCGTATCGACGAGATGGCCAAGGAAGAGCGAGCCGGCGCCGCTCGCGTGCAACGCATCCTCAACGATCGCCCGCGGTACGTGAACCTGATGGTGCTGCTTCGCATTCTGTGCGAGATCACCGCGACGGTCGTGTTGGCCGGCGGGCTCATCGGAGTGATGTCGATGGGGTGGGCTCTGACAACCACGGCCGTCATCATGGTGTTGGTCTCGTACGTCGTGATCGGTGTCGGGCCGAGGACTCTCGGTCGTCAGCACGCGTACTCCATCGCTTTGACTGCGTCATTGCCGCTCTTGTGGATCGGTGTTCTGCTCGGCCCGATCAGCCGAATCCTGATTCTTCTGGGTAACGCGCTGACACCGGGTAAGGGATTTCGCAACGGCCCGTTCGCGTCCGAAATTGAACTGCGCGAACTCGTGGACATGGCCCAGGCACGCGGCGTCGTGGACGACGAAGAGCGTCGGATGATCCAGTCGGTCTTCGATCTCGGAGACACGTCGGCACGCGAAGTAATGGTGCCGCGCACCGACATGGTCTGGATCGAAAGTGACAAGAGTGCCGGGCAGGCAACGTCATTGGCAGTGCGCAGCGGACATTCGCGGTTGCCTGTCATCGGTGAAAATGTCGACGACGTTCTCGGTGTCGTCTACCTCAAGGATTTGGTGAAGCAGACGTACCACCTGCCTGACGGTGGGCGAAGCGTCAACGTCTGCGACGTCATGCGCCCGGCGGTTTTCGTGCCGGACTCGAAACCACTCGACAGCATGCTCTCCGAGATGCAGCGGGATCGAAACCACATGGCGATTCTTGTCGACGAGTACGGCGGAATCGCGGGACTCGCCACCATCGAGGACGTCATCGAAGAAATCGTCGGTGAAATCGCCGACGAGTACGACGAGGACGAGACACCACCCGTCGAAGATCTTGGCGACGGAATGTTCCGGGTTTCGGCGAGACTGCCTATCGAGGATCTCGGCGAACTGTTCGATCTCGAACTCGAGAACGACGAGGTCGAAACCGTCGGCGGTCTGATCGGTTACGTGCTGGGCCGGGTGCCGCTGCCCGGGTCCGAGGTGGAGTACGACGGCTTGATATTGCGCGGCGAAGGAACCAACACCGGTCGTGGACGGGTACGCATCAGCACGGTTTTCGTGCAGCGTGCGCCTCGCTCGGAAAACGAAGAAAAAGAACACAACGATGACTGAGCGAGAAGTTCAACGAGGAGTGGTACGAGTATGAGTAAAAAGGAATTCCGGTCCGGGTTCGTATGTTTTGTGGGCCGTCCCAACACCGGTAAGTCCACGCTGACCAATGCGTTGGTCGGCGCCAAGGTGGCCATCACCTCGTCACGGCCGCAGACGACGCGCCACACTATCCGTGGAATCGTGCACCGCGACCATGCGCAGCTGATCCTGGTGGACACACCGGGCCTGCACAAGCCGCGAACCCTGCTCGGTCAGCGACTCAACGACCTGGTGCGCGATACGTACTCCGAGGTCGACGTCATCTGCCTGTGCATCCCGGCCGACGAGACCATCGGTCCCGGCGACCGCTGGATCCTGCAGCAGATCCGTCAGATGGCACCCAAGACCAAGCTGGTCGGCATCGTCACCAAGATCGACAAGGTCAGCCGCGACGACGTCGGCAAGCAGTTGCTGGCACTGTCCACACTGCTCGGTCCCGAATCCGAGGTTGTGCCGGTCTCGGCACAGTCCGGCGAGCAGGTCGAGATACTCGTTGACGTGCTGGCAAGCCTGATGGACGAGGGCCCGGCCTTCTACCCGGACGGCGAACTGACCGACGAGCCCGAAGAAGTCCTCATGGCGGAACTCATCCGTGAGGCTGCACTCGAGGGACTCGGCGAAGAACTGCCGCACTCGCTCGCTGTTGTGATCGAAGAAGTGATTGCGCGTGAAGGCCGCACCGAGAAGCAGGGTGAACTGCTCGACGTCCACGCTCTGCTGTACGTCGAGCGGCCCAGCCAGAAGGGCATCGTCATCGGTAAGGGCGGCGCCCGACTGCGTGAGGTCGGAACCAGCGCCCGCCTGCAGATCGAGAAGTTGCTCGGTGTGCGGATCTTCCTCGAGCTGCACGTGAAGGTTGCCAAGGACTGGCAGCGCGATCCCAAGCAGCTGGGCAAGCTGGGCTTCTAGAGCAGAGCGCCCCGCAGGATCAACAGGATCGACGACGTGATGTCCTGGTCGTCGATACCTGTTGCCAACTGTCTCAGTTGGATGCCGGCAATCAACGCGACCATGGCGGCAGCGACGGGCTGCGGATTGGGTACCCCGAGTGCGGTCAGGATCGTGACCGCCAGATTGTCATACGCGGCAAAGCATTCCACCGCCACCTGGCGCAGTTCGTGATCACGCCCGGCGGCGATATACATCTCGAACGGTGCTATCCGCTCGGCGGAGAACGAAAGATCGCGCGCGACACTCTCGGTCATGGCAGCAGCGTCTTCGACGCTCAATCCGGCGAACCGGTATTTCTCGGCCAGGGCGAGCAAGCGTGTGGTTTCGTCGGTCACGAACCGGAACAACGTGGCGCGCAGCATGTCCGACTGGGCCGGGAAATGGTAAGTGATCGATCCCAGTGACACCCCGGCCTGGGTGGCGATACGCCTGTTGCTGACGCCGGCAATTCCGTCGGTGATGACGATGTGGAGAACGGCATCGAGAATTCGGGTGCGAACATCGAGTGTGCTCATGTGGTTCGCCACCACGGTTCGGGACGAACCTGATCCCAGCGCAGCACCGACTCCAATTGCGCTGCGAGGGAGACCAACAGCGGTTCGGTGTTCTCGTTGCCCATCAACTGAGCGCCGATCGGCAGGCCGGCATTGCTGAACCCGGCGGGAACACTGATCGACGGCCACCCGAGAACATTCCACGGCCAGGCGTAGGGGCAGGCTCCGGTCATCACCTTGTCGGTTTCCCAACCGCCGATGCCGTCGATAGCGGTTGCCTTGATCGGCGGTGTTGCGGTGGTGGGTGCCAGGATGACGTCGTACTTCTCGAATATGGCTCCGATGCGTCGACGCATCCGAGGTTCGGCAGCGCGTGCCGCGCGAAGCGGTGCACCGCGAAGTAGCTTGCCGTTCTGCGCATTTCCGAGAGTTCTGGGATCTGCCAGCGACGGATCCGGGAGGCGCTGCAACCACTCGTGCACGCCGGCGAGTGAGCGTGGGAGAAAGTTCAATCCGAATACCAGTCCGTACGCGGGATCGTCCACGACGACGCGATGTCCGAGGCCGCGCAGAGTGTCAGCCAGAGAGTACACCGCTCGGCGGACCTCAGGGTCGAGGGCGACCGGGGTTGCGGTGAACGGATTACGCAGGGACAGTGCGATGTTCAGCTTTCCCGGGTCGCGTCCGACGGCATCGCTGACGGTCACGGGCGCCGGTCTGTGCAGATCGCCCGCATGGTTTCCGGCCGCAACGTCGAGGAGCAGTGCCGCGTCGGCGACGGTTCGGGCGAGTGGTCCGTTGACGGTCAGGCCGTAGAACGCTTCGGCGTCGGGCCAGGTGGAAATGCGGCCTCGTTGTGGTTTGATGCCCACCAGATGGGTCCAGGCAGCCGGGATGCGGATCGAACCGGCACCGTCGGAACCGATTCCGGCACTGACCAATCCGGCGGCAACAGCGGCTGCGGTGCCACCGGACGAGCCGCCGGGAGTGTGGTGCTGCGACCACGGATTGAGGGTGTATCCGAAGGCGCTGCCACTGGTGACCGGCCACTGGCCCAGTTCGGGACTGTTGGTTTTGCCGACGATCACGGCGCCGGCGGCGCGGAGGCGTCGAACCATCTCGGAATCTTCTGTCTTGGCGGGGAATTCGCCGGGGCAGCCGAATGCGGTGGGCTCGCCGACGATGTCGACGTCATCCTTGACTGCGATGGGTACACCGAGCAGGGGGAGGCGTTCGCCCAGTGCCAGCCGACGATCGGCGTCGGCAGCTTCTTCGAGGGCCTTTTCCCGGCGGACGATCTTGAAGGCGTTCAAGGTGGACTGCGACGCGTCGATACGGTCGAGTGTCGCGGTAGTAGCGGCGACGGACGTGGTCGCG